>JACROX010000096.1 GCA_016214225.1 Candidatus Peregrinibacteria bacterium
AACTTCATCGCGTCTATCGTCCGCGAAATCTATATCAATATCAGGCATACTGACTCTCTCGGGATTCAAAAATCTTTCAAAAAACAAACCGTAGCCGATAGGATCAACATCGGTTATATCCAAAGACCACGCGATAATTGAACCGGCGGCGGACCCTCTTCCCGGCCCAACGGTAATTCCTTTAGATTTTGCGTAACGCACAAAATCGGAAACAATTAAAAAGTAAGTTTCAAATCCCATGCCATTTACAACTTTTAATTCATATTCAAGCCGTTTTTTATAATCATCGGGAATATCCCTATCACCAAATCGTTTTGACAGACCTTCTTCACATAATTTTTTTAAATATTCATCAAATTTTTCATTTTGAGGAGTTTGAAATGAAGGAATAAGATTTTTCCCGAATTCAAAATCGACATTACACATTTCAGCAATCTTTTCAGTATTTTCTATGGCATTTGGATAATCTTTAAAAGCAATACTCAGATCTTTTTCGTCACGGATGGAATAATCCCCGATATAGTGCATTCTATTCTCATTTTGAACGGTGGTTTGCGTTTGAATACAAAGCATAATATCATGCACTTCACTATCTTCCGGACGCGGATAATGGGAATCGTTCGTGGCAACAAGCCCAAGATTATATTGCTTTGCAAGATCTCGTAATCTTTCATTTACTATTGTTTGGTGTTCGATCAAAGGATGATCTTGAACTTCCAGAAAATAATTTTCTTGCCCGAAAATTTCGATATGCTTTTTAATAACATCATGAACTTCATCTTCATTACCTGATAAAATAGCCCTCGGAAGATTAGCCGCTAAACACCCGCTTAGAGCAATAAGACCTTTGCCGTAAACCTTAAGAAGTCCAAGGTCAACCCTCGGTTTATAATAAAAACCTTCCAAATGCGCCTTGGTAACAAGATGGAGAAGATTTTTATAACCCTCATTGGTTTTGGCAAAAATAGTGAGATGATAAGGTTTAACGTCTATTTTAGCCTCTTTATCGAATCTTGTCCTTTGCGCGACATACATCTCACAGCCTAAAATAGGCTTTATCCCCGCATCTTTTGCCGCCTGATAGAACTCAATTAATCCATAAATAACTCCATGATCCGTAAGTCCCGCGGCATTATATCCAAGCTCTTTTGCTCTCAAAACAATATCTTTCGGACTGCCAAATCCATCAAGTAAGCTGTAGTGAGAATGTGCGTGTAAGTTAACAAACGGCATTTACTGGGCAAAATTAGACATTAAATGTATGTGAATATGAGGGATTTCTTGACCCGCTTCTTTGCCAACATTGATCTGCAAATTAAACGCTGAAATATTAAGTTTTTTAGCTATTTTTTTTGAACAAAACACAAGTTTGCCTAAAAGTTCCTCATCTTGTTCATTGGCTTCCATAACAGAATCAATATGTTTTTTCGAAACAATCAAAAGATGAGTTTTAGCTTTGGGATGTATATCTTTAAAAACGACACAATCCTCATCCTCATAAAGGAAATCAGTTTTAACCACTCCTTGAGAAATTTTGCAGAAAATACAATCCTCCATATTGGTAAAAATTAAAACAGCCCTATTCTATAAAGTAATAGGACATCAATCAACAGGTAAACTCAATTACTTCTTTTTTTTGCTTTCATCCAAAACTGTGAAGTTTTCTGAAGATTTAAAGAAATCGTTCCTTTTTTTACATGCCTTTGAGCCAAAACTCCATCAACAATATCTTGCTTTGTCATGGGACTTTTTTTCTTCAAAAGTATTTCAATGATATCCGCGACGGTTCCTTTTGTATAACCAAATTCTTTCAACGTATAAAGGCCTCTTCCAACAAGAACAAATTGATCATAACGAATCAATTCATTATGAACAGCTTGCGTTGTAACAACTTTTTTATCAAAACCAGCCTCCGATATTTTATTTGCTATTTCAACGAAATGCAGAGGATTTTTCTCTTTTTTAAGCACAATATAAGCTTTATCCCTAATACTTCTCGGATTATATGCCTCCATGTCATTAATCCAAATCCTTCGGAGGTTTTCTTTACCCTCTTATCCACTTCCAAAGAAGAAACAATCATAGGATCACTATAATTTTCAACACTTGATCCTAAAGCTTGTCTAACCTGAACAACAAGCTTGTTATCAGGCGTTACATCGGTTTTTTTCTTAAGAATCTTAATACCGGCATCAATTACTGAAGAGATAAAAGCCATCTGAAGATCTTTAAGTCTCCAAAAAGGCTCATACACATTATTCTTCTCTTCCTGCTCGAGATGAGGATTTATATTTAGCGCAAGTCTTATAATACTAACATCTATTTCTTCTTTTGAAGAGATAATAGTCAAAATTTTGCTGACAAGTTTAGTTTCCAACAAAACACCGCCAAATTCTTTAATAACTTGATCGGCAATATCGTTAACAAGATGCAATTTTGTGGTTTGAACAGTCCTTCTTAGTTTCCCTAAAGCTATTTTTTCTATTTGCCTTACCCTTTCTCTTGTAACGGAAAACTGCTGTCCGATACTTTCCAAAGTTCTCTTAGGCTTATTATCCAAACTAAACCTCTGAACAATCACATCCTTTTCCTTGGTAGTCAGAACCATAAACATTTCCTCGATAGCGTCAGCTAAATTGATTTTAATCGATGAAGACTCAGCAGCAACCATAGCGTAAAATTTACTTATTATCTATTTGCGGTCATCACACTATTTCTTTTCTTTTCTCTTGTCAAGCAAGAAATTTGATATTAACGCAATATTATTTTAAAACACATAATAAAAATAGTGGGCAACTGTATACCATAAATTTAAATAAGTCAAAGAGATTTTTAGGATCAAGCGATTTTTTCTTTGAATAAATTTTAGTATAAACTGTGAGGGTACAATTTTACCCCCTCATGTATGAAAGAACACGAACTGGTATGGGCATTTTTGCCGGAAGGACTGGAGGAATATTTTGATCTGGAAAG
>JACROX010000097.1 GCA_016214225.1 Candidatus Peregrinibacteria bacterium
GCTTCTGAACAAATTCAGTTATTAATCGTCTTCGCAAAAGATCATCAATATTAACATTCGGATCTGCAGCCGTGTTTCCTGACATAAAAAATACAGGGACACGCTTCATGGCATCAACATGTATCAGGGAAAGAGTCTGATCCACGCGAGTAGGTTCCCCTCTAATTTCCGCGATCACATCCATTCCGGACATTCTCGGCATTATATTATCGACAAGAATAACAGCAACCTTGTCAGCCAAGCCGTTTCTTAATTGTTCAAGAGCATTTAGTCCATCAACGGCTTCCACAATTTCAAATCCGGACAGTCTACGACTCAACGACAACCTTAAAAGACGCCTTATGGAATCCTCATCATCGACAACGAGAATAACATCGCGACTCACGCCCGCGGGCTGGGCTTCGGCTACTTTGTCGGCTGTTTCAACTTCATCAGTCATTTTCCTAAATTAATTATTAAACGAGAATGCAACTATATCCTATTTTAAAAAATTGTCAATACCTATTTGCATTTTGTCCTGCGCTATGCCAAAATGCGCCCATGAATCACGCGATAATACTTGCCGCGGGCCAAAGCCAGCGGATGCAGTCAAAAAAGGACAAACTTCTCTTAAGTGCTGGAGGCAAGCCAATAATCTACTATTCATTGACTGCGTTCAACGACCATCCACAAATTAACACAATAACGATTGTGGTAAATAAAATTAATAAAAATGAGATTGAAAAAATAATAAAAAAATATCATTTTCGAAAAGTTAAAATGATAATTCTTGGAGGACTGACTCGTCAAAAATCCTTCATGCAAGGCCTGAAATCACTTGGAAAAACGGCAGATCCATCGGACATAATCCTGGTTCACAATGCCGCGAATCCTCTACCTTCCGAAAAAGACATTTCGGAAGTAATTAAAAAAACGCAAAAAACGGGCGCGTGCGTTTGCGGCCACTACATTACCTCTACGGTTAAAGAAGTTGACGATGATTGCATAATAAAAACTCACGACAGAAAAAGGCTTTTTGCCGCGCAAACTCCGCAAGCGGCAAAGTATGATATTTTTAAAAAAGCCGCCAATTACACGCAAAAAAAACACTTCAATTTCACGGATGAAGCCATGCTTTTAGAAGCGATAAGCCAAAAAGTTGCCTATATTGAAGCCGGCGAACACAATTTTAAAATCACAACACAAGGCGATTATCTCAAGCTAAAGGCAATATTGGGAGATATTCCGGCGAACTTCCGTGTAGGGATAGGACAAGACAGCCATGAATTTGACGACAAAAAACAAGGTCTTTATCTTGGAGGACTTTTGCTCAAAGACAAGCCGAAACTCAAAGCAAATTCCGATGGCGACGTCATTCTCCACACAGTATTTAACGCCATTTCTCAAGCGATAGGAGGTAGCTCTCTGGGGTTCGAAATGGATAAAGAATGTAAAAAAGGATTAAAAAACAGTAAAAATTATATAAAAATTATTTTAGAAAAAATTCACAAAAATGGCTTTAAATTAAACAGTTTGGGAATAATGATTGAAGCTAAAACTCCAAAAATCGATCCAATCTCGCACAAAATTAAAAAATCGCTGTCGGCCACTTTAGGGCTCTCGCAAAACAGAATCGGCATCACAGCCACATCCGGCGAAGAACTCACGGCCTTCGGACAAGGCCTGGGCATCCAATGTTTCGCGATAGTCTCGCTGGTGAAAATATAAAAACAACATCACCTTTTTACTTGCCATTTCCCGCCAAAAATGTATAATATGAGCTGGGAGTAAGAAAAACTCTTACCTCCAACTCACAACACATAATTTATGGCTAATTTAACGGCAAGATTATACAAGCATTCGAAAACAATCCTTACAACAAAGGATTTGGCTTTAATTTGGGAAGAAACAAACAAAAACAATTTAAAAACAAAAATCGCCTACTATGTAAAAAAAAACGTCTTAGTGAAAATAAGAAGAGGAATCTTTTCTAAAGACAAAAATTACGATGAAAGAGAATTGGCTTCAAGTCTATATATTCCTTCATACATAAGCTTCGAAACCGTATTAAGAGACGCGGGTGTAATATTCCAGCATTATGGCAGTATTTTTGTGGCATGCCAGTGGTCAAAACATCTAAAAATAGACAACAAAAATTTTATTTTCAGAAAACTCAAAAATGAGATTTTATTTAATACTTCCGGCATTATATTTGAGAACAATTACAGCATCGCAACGACGGAAAGGGCATTTTTAGATACAATTTATTTATTTCCAAAATACTATTTTGATAATCTCGAAGGCATAAATTGGGAAAAATGTTTTGAAATCGCAAAAATATACAAAAACACAAGAATGATAAAAGAATTAAATAAACATTACAAAAAACATGTTAAATAAAGAAAAACATCAGCTGATAATGGGACAAATTTTAAAAGACGTATATTCCGATACGGAAATTTCTTCGCTTCTCGGGTTTAAGGGAGGCACATGCGCATATTTCTTTTATAAATTGCCAAGATTTTCTGTCGATTTGGATTTTGATTTGCTTAATCAAGAGGAGATGTCGAAAGAAAAAATATTTGAAAAAATCGAAAATATTCTAAAAAAATACGGACAAATAAAAGATAAATATATTAAAAAATCCACAATCTTTTTTCTACTTTCGTACGGAGACAAAGATCATAATATAAAAATTGAAATCAGCACGAGAGACGCAGTCTCAAACATAAAACAATACTATAAATTAAAAGAATATCTTGGAATATCAATGATGGCGGCATCACCGGAATATTTATTTACAATCAAGCTTGCCGCGCTCACAACCAGAAGCGAAACGGCGATGAGGGACATATACGATATTTATTATTTTGCGAAAAAAAATCCAACAATAATTCATGAAATTATAAAAATCAGAACAGATAAAAAAACGAAACAATATCTGGCAGACTGCATTAAAACCGTAGAAAAAGTTAAAGATAGCCAAGTCTTACAAGGACTTGGTGAGCTTATAAATGAAAAAGAAAAATCATGGATTAAAAACAATTTGAAAAAAGAAACAATCTTTATATTAAAAAATTACGCGTCCATCAAAAAACAATGAAAATCTCCGCCTATCCAAAAATAAATCTTTGTCTAGACATACTCAAAAAAACACCATCGGGATACCATGAAATCCGCACGGTGTTTCATGAAATAAAAAACTTCAAAGACATCATAGAAATAAATAAAACAAAATCAGCAGACAAAGTGTCAATAAAATACAGCCTTAAAAAAATGTCTATTCAAGGCATCAAGCCCAGCAAAAAAAAAAAAAAACGGCACGCATCTCAGCGAAAAAATTACAAAACTTCCCGCGATAAAAAATCTCAAAATAAAAATCACCGCGAAATCCTCAAATCTTCCAAAGAAAACAGCCCAAGCATACGAAAACCTCAATCCCTCGAAATGCGGCAAGAATAAAGCAAAAACAACACTCCTTATAAAAGGGATAAAAACAGGAAACAACAGCCTGGTTCTAAAAAACATTCACAACGATTTCGAAACTTCACTCAAAAAACCTCTTCCAAAAAACACGCACCTAACAGGCTCCGGGCCTGCGATTTTTAAAGCCGCCTAGGAAACATTCGCGACTACCTAATCACTTCACGAATCCTTCTGAAAACCCTCTCCGCGATAACTCCAATATCTTTTTTTTCAAGTCCGTAAGTTTGAAGTTTAACCTCAAAACCTTCAAGTAAACCCTCAGCCTGTTTCCTAAAAAAGCGACTAAACAAATGCCCGTGCAAAAGCCCGCGTATCGCGCTCAGGCAATCATCAACAATTTCATTAATTGCCGCCTCTTTATTGAAAGGAAACTCTCTCGCGTCATCTCCCAGCCGCGCTTCTGAACCCATAGTCATATTAAAATCTTATTTTTGAGTGCCACTTATAACACACATCAAACTGCTAGTCAAACAACAAAAAATCCTGTATAATGAAGAAAAAGCAAAATAATGGAAAAACGGATCAAGCGATTTTTTCTTTGAATAAATTTTAGTATAAACTGTGAGGGTACAATTTTACCCCCTCATGTATGAAAGAACACGAACTGGTATGGGCATTTTTGCCGGAAGGACTGGAGGAATATTTTGATCTGGAAAGCT
>JACROX010000100.1 GCA_016214225.1 Candidatus Peregrinibacteria bacterium
AACGCGAATAATTTTGAGAGTGCGATTTTTTATCTTGAAAAAATCGAGGATAAAAGTTTGCTTTTGAATGCTTATCATAACGGGGCGATTTATTATATGAACAACGGGAATTTTCAAAAAGCCAAATATTATGCTGAGAAAAGCGGAAATAAGGAGATTGTTAAAACCGTTACACATACCGAATGCGTTAAAGAATATAATGAACTTTTGAAAAAAGTTTCCGGAGTAAAAACCTTGGATGACGCCAAACGGCATAAATACGTTTATCAAAAAATGCTGGATTTGGCCGGAAAGATGGGGGACTCAAAGTTGGAGGCGAGTGCTAGGGAGACGCTTGAGAAGATATGATTGAGTCTGGTTTTTTAGGTCGTTTTTTGCTATAATGTAAAGATTTTTAAGTCTTTATATTGAATTGATGGAAACTACTCCTGAACAAAATAAGCAGATTTTTTTTGGAAGATATATAAAATATTTTGCGTATGTTTTGTTTGCGATTGGTTTTGCGTGGGTTTTTTCCACGTTGTTTTTTGAAAAAGAAACAGGTTTATTTTTAGGATACCTTGGGCGTTTTCCTCAACAAAAACAAACCGTTGTTTCTTCGATGAATGATTTGAGGGTTATTTATCCCGAGGAACCAACGACTCTTGAATCGACTGTTAATGCTTCATCCGTAAGGTATGGCTTAAATAATATCTATGAGCCTCTTGTTCGTCTGGACAGGGATATGAAAATTCGTCCGGCTTTGGCTCTTTCGTGGGGGATTATTGACGAACATACTTGGGAATTTGCTCTTAGGCCGAATGTGGTTTTTCAGGATGGCAGTACATTTGAAGCCGGAGATGTCCTTGCAAGCATAAAGAGGGCGAAAAAATATTATAAATCGGAATTGAAAGATTTACTTCTTTCCATCAAAGAAGTGAAAGTTATAAATCCTTTGACCGTTAGAATTACTACAAATGATCCCGATCCCATTCTTTTGCAGAGGCTCGCGAATGTTTTAATTATTCCATCCGAGTATAAAGATAAGTCTTTGGATCAGCCTATAGGAACGGGTTCTTATCAATTTAAAAAATGGATTTCCGGAGATAGGATGGTTCTCACATCTTTCAATAATTATTGGGGGAATAAATCCAAATTTAAAAATGTCGAGCTTGTTTTTAGAACTGATAAATCCGAAAGGGTGAATATGTTTTTGAGAGGAGAGGGTGATGTTTTGGCCTTTGTGCCTTTTGACGGAGTGCAGGCCGTGAAAGATGCCGGTTTCAAAATAGCGAGTATCCCAACTCTTGAGGTCCAGTATTTGTTTTTTAATGTGAATTCCGATTTTTTTAGTACTCCTGAAAAAAGGAAGGGATTTTCTAACGCTTTTGATAAAGAATCTTTTGTCAAAAATATAGGATCTTATTCCAAAACCGATACGCAGTTTGTAAGTAATGGAGTTTTTGGCTTTAATCCCAATATTTCTGCTGTTAAATATGATGCGGCTTCGGTTAAAAATTTCGTTAAAAACAATAATTTTAACGGTAAAGTTTTGAAATTCCATTTGCCGAAAGGAATGGATTTTCTTGGTGAATATGTCAGACAAACTTTGGGAGATAGCGGAATTTCCGTTATTGTTTCCTATTTGGAGATGGCTGATTTTTTGAAAAGCATGCAAAATAAAGATGCCGATTTATATTTTCTCGGGTTTAAATCCGATTTTGGGGACGCAATTGATTTCTTTAAAAGTGTGGCTTTCAGCAAAGGTGAATTTAATTTTGGAGGATATTCGAACTCTGATGTTGATCGTTTGGTCAAGCAAGCTTTGATTGAAATGGATATCACAAAAAGACGAAATTTGCTTCAAGAAGCGATGCGAATTGTTGTTAAAGGTGATCCTTTCGGTGTGCCGCTTTTTGAGTATGAGAAGATTTTTAGTTTTGTGAATCAAATTGTGTTTGAGCCTAGGATCGACGGCATGATTTATTTTGATGAATTAACTTTAAAGAGCAAATGAAAGTATCTATTCGCAGTAAGTTGATTTTGGCCATTTCACTGCTTATCGTGGTTGTTTTCATGTTCGCGGCATGGCTTTTTATCAATGAAAAAAAGACTGAAATGGCCGATGATATTTATTTGAATACTCTTTCTTTCGCGAAATTGACCGCGCCGACGGTTGCTTATAATTATGATCTTTATTTGGCTCAAAACAGTTTTGTTTATTTCAATCGCGAGATGAGGACTGTTTTTGAGCAAAACAGCGATGTGTCGAAAATCAAAGTTGTTTCTTACGATGGAAATGTTTTATATGATTCCGGAGTTGATACGGATAAAAAATATGAAGGTACTCCGCGTATTATTGATGACCAAAATACTCTTAAACAAATAAAATCCGAAAATGTTTCTTTAAAAACTTCGGATGAAAGACAGGTGTTTTTGAAAGAAAATGGTGATAAATATAATTACGTGGATGCTCTGGAAAAAGCTGTTGAATCTCTGAAGCCCGGGACTCTTATAGATTATTTTGTCGTTCCCGCGAATGAAAAATATTCAATTGTTTACTATGTTGATTATCATAATTTGTATGACAGAGTTGATGTGATGGTGAAGAGGATGATTTATCTGGCTGTGTTTGGGATCATGCTCGGAATGGTCATGTCTTTTCTTATGTCTTTGCAAATTACAAAGCCCGTTTTTAAACTTGTTGCCGGCGCTGAAAATTTGGCGAAAGGAGATTTTAAAACAAGAGTTGATTTAAAAAGCACCGATGAAATCGGATTTTTGGGGCAGACTTTCAATAAGATGGCGTCTGATTTGGAGGCGAGCGTTGAGGCTAAAATTTATAAAGATAGAGTTACTCATGAACTTGAATTGGCAGTGAAAATTCAAGACCAGTTGATTCCCGATGATGCGGAAATTCCGAAAGTAAAAGATTTGGATATCGCGGCGGGGCTTATCCCCGCCGAAGAAGTTGGAGGTGATGTTTATGATTTTATAAAAATAGAAGATCGAAAATTGATAATGTATTTGGGTGATGTGACAGGACATGGCGTAGCGGCCGGGATTATAAGCTCGATTACAAACGCTCTTTTTTATGGTTATAGTTCCGAAGAAGATTTGAGTAAAGTTATGATAAATGTAAACAGAGTTTTGAAAGCGAAAACCATGCCGACAATGTTTGTGACTTTGTGTTTGATGGAATGGGATATTGTAAATAAAGCGTTTCATTATGTAAGCGCGGGACATGAACAGCTTGTGCATTTTAGTTCCGGCGCGGGAAGTTCAGTTTTGACTCCCGCCGGAGGTGTGGCACTCGGAATGTTGCCTGATGTTTCAAAGCATATAAAGGTCGAAAATGTTGATTTTAAGGCTGGAGATTTTATTGTTGTATATAGTGATGGAATTCCCGAAATGTGGAAAAATGAGAAGGAGGCATATGGAGTTGAAAGACTTAGAAAGTTTATCGAAGATTATGCTAAAAGTGGCGGTGAAAAAACCGCCGCTCAGATGAAAGCCGCGATTTTAAAGGATGTAAAAGACTTTGCGGGAGGGTATAAGCAGATGGATGATGTTACGTTGATGGTTATGAAACGAACCTCTTAAAAACTATCATCTACTGTGTTGCAGAAAAATTTTGATTCTCATGTACCAGTAAGTATATTACGAATCAAAATTTTTCTGTCGCCTTGTATCTGATAGTTTTTAAGAGGTTCGCTCTTTTAAATATTTATCCCCGGTACGGGAAATTTCAAACACATCTCTTTGACCTCTTCTTTTATTTTTGAGTGAAGATCTGTGTTGTTTATATTTGAAATTACTTGATCCAGCCAGTTCGCGAGTTGCTCCATTTCCGACTCTTTCATCCCTCTTGTTGTAACTGCCGGGGTTCCAAGGCGAATGCCTGATGGATCCATTGGCGAACGTGGATCTCCCGGAACTGTGTTTTTATTCAGAGTTATTCCGACCGTGTCTAAGACTTGTTGAGCTTGTTTCCCGGGAACTCCTTTGTTTGTTAGGTCTGCTAAAATCAAATGGGTGTCTGTGCCATCCGATATCAATTTGAATCCGTGTTTTTTTAATTCTTCCGCAAGATGACTTGCATTTTTCCTTACCTGTTTAGCATATTCTTTAGATGCCGGTTGTAACGCTTCGCCGAACGCAACCGCTTTCCCCGCGATAATGTGTTCGTGTGGGCCTCCTTGCATTCCCGGAAATACCGCTCGATCTATATCTTTCGCGTATTTTTCTTTGCACATGATGATGGCACCTCTCGGGCCGCGGAGTGTTTTGTGCGTTGTTGTCATTACTACGTCAAAAAATGGAACTGGGGATTTCAGTTCTCCCGCGCATACCAATCCGGCTGTGTGAGAAATATCCGCCATTGTCAGCGCGCCCACTTCGTCGGCAATGCTTTTAAAGGCTTCCCAATCTATATCTCTTGGGTATGCCGTGTATCCGGCAACAATCATTTTGGGTTTGTGTTCCTGTGCGAGTTTGCGAATTTCTTCCATGTCCAAACGTCCGGTTTCTTTGTTTACTTCATACTGAACGAAATTATAGGCTTTTCCCGAAAATGAGATTGGTAAGCCATGGGTTATATGTCCTCCATGATCCAGTTTTAACCCCATCACAGTGTCGCCGAAATTTAAAAGAGCGAAATAAATTTCAGAATTTGCCGGTGATCCGGAATAGGGTTGTACGTTTACGTGTTCCGCGCCGAAAAGTTTTTTTGCGCGCTCAATCGCTAAGTTTTCAACCTTGTCCGTATTTTCTTGTCCTCCATAGTATCTTTTCCCGGGATATCCTTCGGAATATTTATTTGTTAAAATACTGCCCATGGCTTGAAGTACGCCTCCCGACACATAATTTTCCGATGGGATCAATTCTATTCCTTCCGTCTGGCGTTTTTTTTCAGCTTCAACAATCCCGTATACTTCCGGGTCCTCGGACAATACTTTATTCATGTATATTTTGGTTATTTTTAATGCCAAGTGCATTTTCAATGATTTGGGTTTTAACTGCAAGACATTTTGTGTCAATTGGTTACGTAGTTTCACGAATCTCAGGTACACCTTGACATGTGGGGATATAGAATAAAAGAGATTCTATATCTTTAACCTA
>JACROX010000101.1 GCA_016214225.1 Candidatus Peregrinibacteria bacterium
AGATGACATCTATGAAATACAAGAAAAACTCAACAACAGGCCAAGAAAATCACTCAAATACAAAACGCCAAATCAAATTTATTCACAACTTATCCAAAGTGGTCGGTTTTAACCTTGAATGTGGGCCTAGAGGTTTGGAATTGTGCCGTTTCTGTGGCTGTAAGGGCTAATTCCAAATGTTGATTGAACGGATTGCAGATCTTGACATGAAGAGTGCAACAAAACCAGTCTCGAGTTTCCTTTGCCCTCAAGTTTGCGGGTTATTCTTCCCGCTCTTTGGACGAATTCCCATTCTTTTCCAGGGATGTCAGCCATTATCATGTTTCTAAGCGGAGGATAATCCCATCCCTCCGTAAGCATATCGCATGCCAGAAGCACATGGAATTTCTCTCTCCTGAAAGATTCATCTCTTTCCTTAATTTTGTCTTGCTTGAGCCGTGAATGTACTCCTTTTGCGTCTATGCCTTTTCCTTTTAGAAGTGTTTCGATTTGATTTATTCTATCTATTGTGTCGAGAATTACCATTGTTTGGCCGTCTTTGCAGGTTGTGCTTAAGTGCTCTAAAATTTTTTTGGCCTTTTCTTGCAGTGCCGGAACTGTTTCTTCTAGCCATAATTCTATCGGATTTATTATTCCTCTTTTTCTTCCTTCCTCCATGTTTATGCCATACACGATTTCCAGTTCGTCGCCTATGTCTTTGCCGTTTATGTCTCTGCCACATGCCGTTGCTCCAATTATCATCGCTTGAGAAAAAGTGTTGGATATAAGAGTTCTTTGTTTGGAAAGCGAGCGGTGGGCTTCGTCCAGTATGACCAGGGAAAATTCCGAGGGATCAAACAGACAGGACAGGAAATATCTTTGTGCCGATGTATATGTGGATATTGTTATATCTCTGCCGAACATTGCTCTGTCTTCCGCGATAATTCCCATACTTCTTGTCTTTCGCATGTAACGGGCGATTTCTCTGGCGGTCTGGTAACACAAGGCAACCGATGGTTCAAGGACTAATGTTCTTCCGTCTTTTTGCAGGTAGTCAATCAAGGTTACCATATCTCTTGTTTTGCCTGTTCCGGGTGGTGTCTCCATGCACATTTTTGTCAGTCCTCTATCAAATCCTCTCGCTATCGCCGTAATTGCCTCTTTTTGATGATCCCATAGGTCTTTTGGTAATTTGTTTTTTTCAACTGCTGAAATTAAGGTTGGTACCTGTAATCTTGATTGTCTTGGCACTATCGTGCCGTTTGATTTTCCATTATTTGTGACAGACGCCGATATTCTTATTATTAAATCCAGCATGACCAGTTTTGCAGTAATTTGTTCGTCTAGGCTTGCTGATTTTGATTCGAGCAAGCGATTTATTGCCAGTTGTATTTTCCCGTCAAAGACAATGCTTCTGCATGGTTTCATGAATGGTCTTGTTTGAAAGCCTTTTGCTGTTTCTTCCAGTGTATCGTTATCCCCTTCGTTTCCCTCATATCTGTATGTTCTCAAGTCCCAAAGTGCCGAGTCAATATCCACGGGTATATCCGCGCTTGCCTCTTTAAAGCTTTCAATAGTTCTTTGTGTTTCCGATGTTGTGTTTCCCTCTGATTCTTCTTCCTCTGTGTCTTCAGGCAATGGTTCTTCTGCAGGTTCCTCGTAGTCCAATTCGGACAGAAATGTTTCTATTGCGCTTACTGTGCTGGTCGATGTGTCTTTCAACTCGTCATTATTCAAGTTGCTATATTTAAAGATTCTAGAGAATTTTCTGAGTTGTTCTATGTATTTTTTTGCCACTTCATTGTCTTCGGGCGTGGCTTCTATTGTTTCTTCTATGTCTTTGGATATTATTGTCGGATCGAAATAACGGTTAGTATTTCTGCTAATTGATGCTTGATATCTTCTGATTGCGAGATCAATCATTTGCAGCAGGCGATCTTTTTCCTCGGCTGTCAGATTGGGGATTTTAGCGAATGACTGTGCTATATTTGTTTCTCCGAATTCGTGTATCTTGCCTGTTTGTATTGGCTTCTTTGATTTTGATTTTGATTTTGCCAAAGATGCAGATCTTTCTCTATCTGCTTTGCCGAGGTCTATTTCAGGGAGAACTGTTGCTTGTCTGAATGGCGTGTCTATCGCCAGAGGAGTAAGATGAGAGAATTGTCTTAGTTCCGTCGGCGCGTAATCCGCCAAAGATACTTCCGGATCTATTAGCGCAAATCCCGAAGAGTCCCATGCTTCCGCTTTTAGAGCTATTGACAGACCATATTCATTTTCTCTCAGTTTTTCTTGCAGGGATGTAATCCCTGAGGTTGCCGCGGTAAGGCTTGCGTCGCTGTGCTCTAAAATTTTTTCATGTAAAGTTTGCCATGGGATGTATTCTCCGAAGTTTTTTGTTAGATGATTGAAAACATATTGTTCGATTTTTGTCCCTTCTCCCGTTAAACAAAATAGATTTCTTGTAACTTTCTCTATTTTCTTTGCTATTTTTGCAATGATTTTGAGTAGAGTGAAAAATTTTTTGTATTCGTCTGTTTGGCCTTTGCTGTCGAGATGTTTTCTATAATTGTGATTTCTGCGGCAAAAACCGAGGCAGTCCGTGATGAGTTTGTTTATCGCGAGGACGAGTTCTTCGGGAAGAGCATCCTCTGTTGGAACGCCTGTGATTCTATTTTCCATTTCCTGTTTTCTTAGCGTGTCCGCTCTTGCCGTTAAAGCGCAAATTTCATAAAAAAGAGGATTTTCCGGTTCGTTTAAGGATTTGTGCTGTGAGGATGTGTCCATTTGTGTTTAATGACAGGGGGTCTTTCTACAGCATTTTCACAAATTCGTCAAAGAAATGTGTTGTGTCAAGAGGTCCCGGAGTGGCTTCCGGATGGAATTGACATGAGAAGAAGGGGAGATTTTTATGTTTTATGCCTTCAACCGTGTTGTCGTTTGTGTTTCTTAGCCAAACTTTCCAGCCCTGTTTGAGTGTTTTTTCGTCGATGGCGAAGCCGTGATTTTGGCTTGTTATATAGCAATGTTTTGTTTCGGTGTCCATGCATGGCTGATTTTGCGAGCGGTGGCCGAATTTTAATTTATATGTTTTTGCTCCTGACGCCAATGCCATAATTTGACAGCCGAGGCATATTCCGAAGATCGGTTTTTTTAGCGCGAAAGCTCTTTTTATGATGTTGTGCAGTGGAGTTAATATGGAGGGATCACCCGGACCATTTGACATGAAGATGCCGTCGAATTTTATTTTTTTGCCGTTGATTTTTTCGTTCATGAAATCGTAATTCCAAGGAACCCTTATCACGGTTACCCCTCTTTGAAGAAAACTTCTGATGATGTTGTTTTTCATTCCGCAATCCACGCAAATGATTGTTTTTTTGCCTTTTTTGTAAATTTTCGGCTTTTTGATTGAAACTTTGTCAACGAGATTGTCCAAGTCAGGATTGTAGAAATCTGGTTCTTTTTTGTTATCAATTTTGTTATCAATGGCGATTTTGCCGAGCATCGTGCCATGTTGTCTTAGTTTTTGAGTGAGGCTTCTGGTGTCTATTCCCGTGATTGCCGGAATTTTGTTTTCTTTAAGCCATTTCCCGAGAGATTTTTTCGCGTCGTAATGACTAAAATTTTCACAGTACTGCGAAACAATCAATCCCGTTATTTGCGCTTTTTTGCTTTCAAATCTTTTTTCTATTCCGTCTTTGTCCTTTGTGTCCGCCCCAATTCCATAATTGCCGATGAGCGGATAAGTGAGTACGAGAATTTGGCCGGTGTATGAAGGATCCGTTAAGCTTTCAGGATAGCCGACCATTGATGTATTGAAAACGACTTCTCCTGCGGCGTTTAGAAGGGCGCCGAAGCTTTTGCCTGTCAGCGTGGTGCCGTCTTTAAGGATGAGGGTTGCTGTTTTCATTGAGCTATTTTTATCTCAATTTGGGGGTTATTGCAAGGGCGGGGGTGTCTTCGATCGCTGTTTTTATATAAGCAAAAGTCTTTTCCCTTTACAGTTGCCGCTCTCTATTTTAGAGTGGTTAAAGAAAAACTTGAAAATTATGAAATTTTACGGACAGCACATATTAACATCGGGGCAGTTTGACAAGGAAGGGCTGTTGTCCTTGTTTGAGGAAGCCCACGCGATGCAAAAGATCTTGGAAAAAGGTAAAAAATCTTCCGTTCTTGATGGGAAAGTTTTGGCGACGCTCTTTTTTGAGCCTTCCACAAGGACGAGATTCAGTTTTGAGTCGGCCATGTTGAGGCTTGGGGGAAGTGTCATCAGCAATGCCGATATGATGCAAACCTCTTCTTTAACTAAAATGGAAACTCTCTATGACACAGGGAAAGTTGTTTCGAAAATGGCTGATGTGATTGTCGCGAGACATTCCACCGGCGGAGCTGTGTCTGAAATCTCAAGAGGGAGTGAAGTTCCCGTTATCAATGCTGGAGATGGCGCTTTTGAGCATCCAACGCAGGGACTTATTGATGTTTATACGATTTGGAAAGAAAAAGGCAGGTTGGCCGATTTAACCGTTGGACTTGTCGGTGATTTAAAATTTGGGAGAGTGCCTCATTCTCAATGCAAACTTTTAAAACATTTTAAGGTTAAGTTTTTGTGTGTGGCTCCGAAAGGGATTGAGTTACCCGAGGAAATGGTTCTTGAACTTAAGGATAGCGGGTGCGAAGTTGAGTTCGCGGAAAATTTGGAACAGGCGATTTCCGAGATGGATGTTATCGGAATGACGAGAGTTCAGAAGGAGAGGTTTTCCGGCGAGAGCGAATATAAAAAATATGCCGGTTCGTATGTGCTTGACGGGGAGGTGCTTAAGAAAGCAAAAAAAGATGCTGTGATTATTCATCCTTTGCCAAGAGTGAATGAGATTTCCGTTGAGGTGGACTCGGATCCGCGCGCGAAATATTTTGGTCAAGTCAGGAATGGTGTTGCGCTGCGAATGGCTTTGTTGAAGAAAGTTTTGGTTGAAGAATAGTTTGGAGCGGGGTTTTGATTTTTAAAATTTCAGATCGCGATGGCCAAAAAAATATTACTAAAAAACGGGCAGATTGTCTCAAGCGCTGAAGTTTTTAGCGGAGATGTGTTTGTCGAAGGCGGAAAAATAAAAAAAGTTTTTCGTGGCGGCGTTCGTGGTGGAGTTCGCGGTGATGTTCGTGGTGGCGTGGCTGGCGCGGAAGGAGCTGTTGAAATTGATTGCACAGGGAAGCTGATTCTGCCCGGACTTATTGATGTTCATGTTCATTTCAGAGAACCCGGGCAAACTTACAAAGAAGATTTTTATACGGGTTCCATGGCGGCGGTTTGCGGCGGAGTTACAACCGTTTTTGATATGCCGAATAATCAACCGCCGATTTTTACGGCAAAAGATTTGGATGCCAAAAGGAAATTAATCGTGGGGAAAAGTTACGTGAATTATGGCTTATATATAGGGTATAATGGTAGGAATATTGATGAGATAAACGCGGCTGATGGAGTTTGCGGGGTAAAAATATACTCTGCGAATTCGACGGGGAATATGGGAGTTCAAGATTTGGAAACCGCTTTTCGACAAATAAAGAGAGATAAGCTTCTTGCGTTTCACGCGGAAGATGAGGAGTGCATCGGCGAACATTATAAAAAAGTTTTGGGGTCAGTAGCTCTGGAGAAAAATTTTAACGGTGAAATCCCCGCGTTCGTTCATTCCAAAATTCGCGCTGAAGAGTGCGCCGTGAAGATGGTTTCAAAAATTTGCGAATTGGCAAGGAGTTGGAAGTTATAAGCAAGTACAGGAATGTGGGGATTCGCCCGCCGCAGACGGGCTCACGCTATTTGTCTAGCAACCCTGCTTCGCGTGGTCGCTTGGGAGTAACTTGCGAAGTCGCGCCTCATCATCTTGTCCTTTCCGAGGATGATTACGGCTATCTTGGAAATTTTATAAAAGTTAATCCGCCGATACGAAGCAGGGAGGAGGTTTTTGGTCTTTGGAAGTGCCTTAAATCCGGACTTATTGATATTATCGCTACAGATCATGCTCCTCATACCAAAGATGAAAAAAATCTGCCTTATTTAAAAGCGCCTTCCGGAGTTCCTGGAGTGGAAATGATGTTGCCGATTTTGCTTAATACAGTGAATAATGGAGGTTTGACTATTCAAGAAGTCGTGAATTTATGCTGTGAAAGGCCGGCTGAAATTTTTAAAGTATCAAAAAAAGGAAAGATTTTGGCCGGATATGACGCGGATTTGGTTGTCGCGGATATGGATTTGGAAAAAGAATTTACGGAAGATGATGTTGTTTCGAAATGCGGCTGGTCGCCTTATACAGGCAGTTCTTTTCAAGGTTGGCCCGTGATGACCATAGTGAATGGTGAAATTGTTTTCAGGGATGGAAGAGTTGCCTGTAAGGCTGGAGGAGTGGAAGTGGGTTTTTAAAAAATCTTTAACAAAAGCTTTTTATTTGGTACTCTTGTTAAGGTTTAAGGTAGAAATTTATATCTTTCAGATGGTTGATCTTTCGGTAAAGTTTTGTAGAGTTGAGTTTAAGAATCCAACTGTTCTTGCTTCCGGTGTTCTTGGCGTGACGGCTTCGAGCTTGAAAAATGTTGTTAGGAACGGGGCTGGAGGAGTTACCACAAAATCCATTTGGTTGCAGGAAAATGTCGGACATAAAAATCCAACAATGTTTGGGACCGATCATTATTTCATGAATGCCGTCGGACTTTCGGATGCGGGTATAGAAAAGGCTTTGGGTGAGACTTTCCCCGAATACAATAAAAGAAAACCCGCTCCGATAATCGCGAGTATCGTGGCTGTTAAAATTGAAGATTTTGGCTTGTTGGCTGAGAAAATTTCCGAAGGGAATCCGGATATTATAGAGGTGAATATTTCTTGTCCGAATGTTGAGGATAAGTACGGCAAGCCCTTCGCGTGCAGTTTGGTTGATGCCGCGAAAGTTACGGAGGCCGTGAAAAGTCGTACTAAAAAACCTGTCATTATAAAGCTTTCTCCAAATGTAAATGATATTGGCGAGATCGCGAAAGCTTGTGCCGACAGGGGGGCAGATGGGTTTTGTGTGATAAATACTTTAGGTCCGGGGATGGCCGTGGACATTGATTTGAGAATGCCTATTTTGGCAAATAAAGTTGGTGGTATTTCCGGTCCGGCGTTAAAACCTATTGCTGTAAAATGCGTTTACGATGTTTATAAAGCCACCGGTTTGCCTATTGTCGCGACCGGCGGAGTGATGACCGGCGAAGACGCGATAGAGATGATGATGGTTGGTGGTCGATTAGTCGGAATCGGAACGATGGTTTATTATCGCGGAGTTTCCGGATTCAAAAAAATCGTAAAAGAGATGGCTGATTGGTGCGACAAAAATGGTATTCACAAAATTGAAGAAATTATCGGAGTTGTTAAATAATGTTTATGAAAAATTTTGATTCAAGACCGAAGGCGTTTAAGATTTCAAAAATTATAAAAGAAAATGACTCGACCAACACTTATATTTTTAATGGAAGTTTAGATGGCAAGCCTGGACAATTTGTGATGTTTTGGATTCCGGGTGTGGACGAAAAACCTTTTTCCATCGCTTTTGATGATGGCAAAGAATTTTGGATTACAATATGCAATGTCGGAGGAGTGACCGCGGAACTTTTCAAATTGAAAGAGGGTGATAAGGTTGGGATAAGAGGGTCGTTCGGGACTTTTTATAAATTTAAAAAAGGAGAGCATCTTGTGTTGGCGGCTGGAGGATATGGGATCGCGCCTATGTATTTCGCGGTCAAAGAAAAAAAAAAAACCGGATGTACCGATTTGTTACGGACGCGCTGACCAATGTTCTTAAAGAGGCTCAGGATAAAGGCAAAAAAATTGATAAAGTTTTTACGTGCGGGCCGGAAGTTATGATGGGAGCTGTAGGAAAAGTCGCAGAGAATTATAATGTTAAATGTTTTTTGTCCGTGGAAAAATATATGAAGTGTGGGATTGGCGTGTGCGGCCAATGCGCGATTGATCATACCGGTGTTTTGGCCTGCGTGAAGGGTCCTGTCATGGACTATGACTATGTGAAAAAGTTGTCGGAATTCGGAAACTATCATAGAGACGCTCAAGGGAAAAAACATCACCATTAACAATAAATTTTTATGCAAAATTATAAAATCGATTTCATTAAACTTTTAGTAAAGGCTGAGGCTTTGAAGTTTGGACAGTTTACTTTGAAAAGCGGAAGAGTCGCGCCGTATTTTTTTAACGCCGGGAGTTTTTATACGGGTGAACTTATTTATGCTTTGGCAAAGGCTTACGCTGGCGCTTTTTTAGATGCCGCGGTGGATATTGATGTAATTTTTGGTCCCGCGTATAAGGGAATTCCTTTGGCGGTCAGTACGACAGAGGTGTTGTATAAAGAATTCGGGAAAAATGTCGCGTACTGTTTTAACAGGAAGGAAGCCAAAGATCATGGTGAAGGCAATTTGCTTGTCGGCGCGCCTTTGACCGCGGACACGAAAGTTCTTCTTATTGATGATGTAATGACTGCGGGAACCGCGGTTCGTGAAAGTATGGATGTTTTAAAAGCGAATGGAAATCCGAAAGTTAATGCTATTTTGATCGCGATGGATAGAATGGAAAAGAATAATGATGGTGAAAACGCGCTTGCTGCTGTTGAAAACATGTTCGGCGTGAAAGTTTATTCCATTGTGAATTTGGATGAGGTGATTGAGGTTTTACACGGTCAAAAAATTGATGGGGTTATTTATATTGATGATGAAAAAATGAAGATGATCGAAGAATATAGAAAGCAGTATGGTGTTTCCTAGGTCAATGCAATTTTTACGGGAAGATGTATACCACATGCTGATTTTATGGTAAAGTTTTCGCGTGAATAGAAATTTTGCGGATAAATTGGTGGAAGCGGTGAAGGCTAAAGGATCAGCTATTTGTGTCGGACTTGATCCGAGGCTGGAAAAAATCCCTTCATTTATAAAGAAAAAGGCTTTGGTGGACGGAGAAAAAAGTCCTTTAAGAGCTGCCGCGGAGGCTATTTTTGAATTTAATAAAGGGATTATAGATGCCGTGTGTGATATTGTTCCTGTTGTTAAGCCGCAAATCGCTTTCTATGAAATTTTTGGATGGAATGGAATTTGGGCATATGAGGAGACTTTAAAATACGCGAAAAAGAAGGGTCTTTTGACGATCGCGGATGCGAAAAGAAATGACATAGGTTCAACTGCGGAGGCTTACGCAAAGGCTTATTTGGGCGAAGTTTCATTGTTTGAAGGCGAGAATGAAGTTATAACTCGTGTTTTTGACGCCGATAGTATTACCGTGAATCCTTATCTTGGTTTTGACGGAATAAAGCCGTTTATTTCCGAATGTCATAAATATGAAAAAGGTATTTTTGTGCTTTTGAAAACGTCCAATACTTCGAGTGGGGATATTCAAGATTTGGAAATGAAAGACGGTGTGGCGGTTTATGAAATTGTTGGACAATTGATTGAAAGCTGGGGAGCGGATGAAGTGGGGGAGAGTGGATACAGTTTTGTCGGGGCTGTCGTTGGCGCTACTTATCCGAAACAGGCGGCACGCTTAAGAGCGCTTATGCCGAATACGATTTTTTTGGTTCCAGGTTATGGAGCGCAGGGCGGTTCTGCTTCCGATGTGAAGCTTTGTTTTAATAAAGACGGACTTGGAGCTATTGTTAATAACAGTCGCGGAATTATAAACGCGTATGAAACTTTGCATGGATTCGGAGAGGAAGGTTATGCGGACGCGGCTAGAGAAGCGGTGATGAAAATGAAGGAAGATTTGTTAAAAATATTTTAGAGATTTTCTCGCTACTTTCTTCCATTCTTCGATTGTCAGTGTTTCCGGGCGGCGGGATGGGTCTACATTGCAGGCTGTGAGAATTTTGTCGATGTTTTTTATGCTTTTTAAACTGTTGTGAAGTGTTTTTCGTTTTTTTGAGAAGGCTTGTTTGGCAAGGGCGAGAATTTTTAATGCTGTTTCTGTTGGGATTTCTTTGTGAGGCGTTATTTTTATTATTGCTGAATCAACTTTTGGAGAAGGCATGAAAGAATTTTTTGAGACTTTGCCGATTATTCTTGAGGTGGCGAAAAGTCCAACGGAAAGCGATAAAATGCTTGACCTTGGAGGAAGCGCGCATATTTTTTCCGCCACTTCTTTTTGTATAAGCAATGTCAGTGTTTGCGGTTTGTTGTTCGCCGTGAGGAATTTTGTTATCAGCGGAGATGTTATGTTGTATGGGATGTTTGCCACTACTTTGTATTTTGTTTTCGGGAGTATTGTTTTTAACGCGTCCTCGTTTTTTATCTCTATGTTTTTAAATTCACTGAGCGTTTCTTTTAATACCGGAAGGAGATTTTTGTCCAATTCTATTGATATTACCTTCTTGGCGTTTTTGGCCAGTTCTTGGGTTAAAACGCCAAGCCCCGGGCCTATTTCCAGTACCAAATCTTTCTTTGCTATTTCTCCCGCGTCAACTATTTTTTTAAGGATTCCTTGGTTTATCAAAAAATTTTGGCCGAACGATTTTTTTGTCCAGAGCCCGTATTTATTTAGAAGATATTTTATCGTTTTAGGGTTTACCAGTTCCATAGTTTATTCTTATTAAT
>JACROX010000103.1 GCA_016214225.1 Candidatus Peregrinibacteria bacterium
ACGTCGAATTCCCTCGTCCATATTGCCTTACATAGCTCATGCAAACATTCTATGTACACCCCACAAAAAATTCAATTCCTTTTGCATATGCCAAAATTTACACTTCATGAAATATCTTTATGTCAAATCACGAAAGTCAGGTTCTAAAAGTAATCCCGCGCGCCATGGTTATAGCAACGGATAAATTACCTGAAATGACTTTCGGGAAAGTTTCCAAAATAATCAAAGATACGCAAACCAAGGCCCTCCACGCGATAGAAAGCGTCGGAGGAGGAGGCGGAGAAGCCCATGCGCACTAAGTAACTGATAAAAAAATTTAGTATGTATTTTGGAGGTATGTGCAAATTTTTTTCGGAATTTGTGCCAGTTATTTTGCCCTCATGAGAGCAAAATATAGCGAGGCCGTACATGCTAGGCCGAGCGTCTTTACTGGCACTGATGAAAAAAATTTGTACATGCATCCAAAATACCAACACCTAATTATTCCGACAAATTCACTTCCTTCACATCCTTCAAATCACTCATTTGATTCGCCTTCACTTTGCTGAACGATGTCGTATAAAAATAATTTCCAACATATAAAATACGCTCTATGTCTTTCCCGTAACCGTTTGCGGCGAATTCTCCCGCGTTATAATGAGTGATGGATCCACGCAATTTAAAACCATTTTCAATACTCACGTCATACACATACGCGCCTTGCTCCGAAGGGTATCCATAGGTAAAATCGACGGATGAACCGTTTTTAACATCATCGGCAAGAACATAAACACTCGCGGGGAAAGCCATAAATCCTTTTTCTTTATCAAATAAAAATGCCTTATGGTCCCAACTTACGGGACTGTATGTTCCCCTGTCTCCAAGCGTAATTTTATGCAACTCTTTTGGACTGTTCACGTCTGTAACATCAAACATCGCGATTTTTATGCCTGAAAACCAAGCAAAATCACCGGTACTTGAATCGGAAGTATCAAAACCGAATCCTATCAAATGATTTTCGTCATAAGGATGAAGATAATCACTCACCCCCTGAATTTTCAATTGACCTAAAATTTTCGGACTTTTCGGATCTTTTAAATCCGCGACAAAAAGCGGATCCACTTTTTTAAACGTAACAACATAAGCCCTATCCCCCACGTATCTCACGGAATAAATTTTTTCTTTCTGCGCGAATCCTTCAATTTTACCCGTCACATTCAAATCCTTATCAAGAACATATAAATTATTCGCGGAAGAACCGGAGTCTCCCCATATATTTCCGGACGTAGTGGCGATTCTGAAATAATCACCGCTTTCATCCATCGAAAACTGATTTAAAATAGTTCCCGGCACAACACCTGTTCCCGCGTATTTTACCTTGGCGCCGGCCAATTCAAATTTATGAACAAAAGTCGCTTCGGGCGAAACAGGTGCGAAATATTGCCCGTAATTTCTGTATTTCGGATCCACGACATACAAATTATTCTGAGAACTGTAAATATTTTCACCGCTTCCGATAATTACTTCCCTCGAAATATCGCCACTGGCTCCAATAGGGATGCCCGCCACAGTCGTATAATTAACACTATCTATAATCCCGGGAAGATACTTTACGTCTTTACACGAAACGGCATCCGACACTTTTCCGGATTTTGAATCGGCAAACAAAGGCAAAACAGCCGCGGAAACCCCATTTTTCAACTGATTTGCAAAATAATAATTATTCCTGTTGGAAACAAGATAAACACTGTCTCCAACTCTTCTTGAAGAAACATAACTTCCATCAACCGAAACTTCTCTCAAAAGTTTTTCTTTTGAACGGTCGGAAATATCAAAAATATAAACACGGGATAATGTCCCGTAATAATCATAATCAGCCGGCATCACGGCCTTGCTCGCACTTTCACTGCCGTTAAGGAAATTAAAACTGTAAGAATTCCCGACAACAATTAATTTATCTCCATCAACATACATTTCACTCGGATAAAAAGATGTATCGGCAAATTTAATTGTATTAATTTCGGCAAGTCCGCTTGGAGGATAAGCTTCCACGATTTTCACATTCGAACCTTTCGCGATATAAATATATTTACCGTCATTTTTAACAATATCTCCTTCATCAACGCCTTGAACTTGAATATTCGTGGAAGAATAATTTTGCGCGGGAGCGGAAGTCGAAGGAGCAGACGCTGAAGGCGCAATTTCTGCCGCGCCTTTTCCTGTAGACACAGTATCCACAACCATCCCGCCTTTTTCCTCCATCATAATACCGAAATATTGATTTGAATTATCTTTAATATAAGACTGAAGCTCATCACATGAAGAAAAATTCACAAGATTATGGCCGTAATCCGAAATAGCTTTCCCTGATTTAAGATTGTCATAAGTGTTTGAAATTTTATATGTAATACCGTTTCCGATTCTCCAAACAATTTCAGACATATCCCCTCTTGTAAGAACATGATCGAATTTTTCGACATTGAAAGGAATCGCGTCCTTTGCCGCCAAAGCCTTTACGTAAGGCCCAAACCATGGATCATTTTTATCCACGGTTAAATCCAATTTAAAAGTATTCGCGATAATTTTGCTCGCTTCGGAAAAATTAATTTCTTTTTCGGGCTTAAAAGTGCCATCGCTGTAACCGCTCACAACACCAAGCTTTGTAGCCGCGCAAACATAAGGAGCAAACCACTGCGACTTCACGTCCTTATAACAATTATCACCTTCACCTTCATATTTCGCCGCCTTCATTACGATTTTTAAAAACTCCGCGCGATTAATTGTTTTCGCGGGTTGAAAAGTAGAGTCGCCGTAACCAACAACTATCTTATTATCTTTCAAATAAGTTATAGCCTTAACATTGGAATTTATAGGATTAACATCGGCAAAAAGCACGCCGCCGCCAAATGCAATATTCGTACCGGAAAAAGAAAACATACTAACAAGAACCGAAATCAAGGCAATGATTTTTTTTGATTTCATATAAATTATATTTAGAAATTAACTTAAAACGAATATAGCAAAATTCATCTAATATTGACAATCTTCTCCCCATCCACTAAATTTAAAGTCCAATCTAGACTAAATCAGTATGAATAAGAATTGCGGAAAATATCACAGTGGAGCATTGCATCTCACTCAAAAAGTTGACTATGGCCTGACATTATTAATAGCTCTGGCAAGCAATAAAACAGGCGCCACAAGTTCAATCAGAGCTGTTACAAAAGAAGAGAACCTGTCATTTTCATTTTTACAAAAAATAGCGAGAGAACTGGAAAAATCCGGAATTATCGTAGCCGAAAGAGGTAAATTCGGCGGATACAGACTCACAAAGAAACCGGAAAAACTGCTGTTAAAAGAAATAATTGAAGCATTGGAAGGCCCTGTCGCCATAGTCCCATGCCTGAAAAAAACATCGGAAACTTTATGCCGCAGAAAAACACACTGCAAAATCAAGAAAAAACTGGACGGCTTAAACATGGAAATTCAGAATTTATTGCTTTCAAAAAGTCTAAAAACATTTATGTAAGCGCTATGATAAACATATTGGAAATAAACAATCTGCACGCGAAAGTTGAAAATCTCAAAATATTAAAAGGGATTGATTTAAAAATAAAATCGGGCGAAATTCACGCGATAATGGGCCCGAATGGATCGGGGAAAAGCACGCTCTGCAACGTCCTCATGGGGCATCCGAAATATAAAGCCACAGAGGGAACGGCAAAATTAAACGGTAAAAATCTTCTTACTCTTGACCCGAATGAAAGAGCAAATCTCGGAGTTTTTATGGCATTTCAGCATCCGATAGAAATTCCGGGAGTAACAATCGGAAATTTTCTTCGACTGGCCAAAAACGCGAATATCAAAGCGACATCAAAAAAAGCGGCGCCGCTTTCTCCGCACGAATTCATGCGAGACTTAAAAAAATCCATCGCTCTTTTAAAAACGGA
Source organism: Candidatus Peregrinibacteria bacterium (assembly GCA_016214225.1). Classification (GTDB taxonomy): domain Bacteria; phylum Patescibacteriota; class Gracilibacteria; order UBA1369; family LOWO2-01-FULL-3; genus JACROX01. The sequence continues at coordinate 3,930 of JACROX010000103.1, forward strand.
TGAAAATATAATCACAAGATCGCTTAACGAAGGATTTTCCGGAGGAGAAAAAAAGAAAGCGGAGATAATGCAAATGGCCGTTCTTGAGCCAAAAATCGCGCTATTGGATGAAATAGATTCGGGACTCGACATTGATGCTTTAAAAATAACGGCGACGGCGATAATGGAAATTTTCAAAAAAACAAAACCGGCAATTTTATTGATTACGCATTATCAAAGAATTTTAAATTACATCACTCCAAATTTCGTGCACATAATGTCCGAAGGGAAAATAATAAAATCGGGCGACAGGAAATTGGCTCTGGAAATAGAAAAACACGGCTATCAAAAATATTTAAAATAATTTTCGCATGGCGGTTCCAGTAAAAACTAAAAAATTGGTTTCAAAAACTTTTGGAAATTATAAATTCGGATTTAACACAAAATCCAAGAGTGTGTATAAAAGCCCGAAAGGATTAACGCAAGAAACGGTCGAAAGAATTTCCAAAATCAAAAACGAACCGAAATTCATGCTCGATTTCAGACTTCAGGCATACGAAATATTTTTGAAAAAACAAATGCCGGCATGGAGCGCTGATTTGAGCGGAATGAATTTCAATAAAATTCACTACTACATCCGTCCGCAGGACAAAGCCAAAACAGACTGGAAAGACGTGCCGAAAGAAATCAAAAAAACTTTCGACAGACTTGGAGTTCCCGAGTCGGAAAGAAAATTTTTGGCCGGATCGGGCGCGCAATTTGAATCGGAAGTTATATATCACTCGCTCCAAAAAAAACTGCGGGATCAAGGAGTGATTTTTGAATCAACCGATGTCGCGCTGCAAAAATATCCAGAATTTTTCAAGGAATATTTCGGGAAAATCATACCGATGACGGACAACAAATTCGCCGCGTTGAATTCAGCGGTTTGGTCGGGCGGCTCATTCATCTATATACCAAAAGGCGTACATGTCGAACTCCCGCTTCAGGCCTATTTCAGAATAAACGCGGAGAATATGGGACAGTTTGAAAGAACACTTATAATCGCGGATGAAGACAGCTCGGTTCACTATGTTGAAGGATGCACAGCGCCTGTTTATTCCACGGATTCTTTACACTCGGCGGTTGTTGAAATTGTCGTTAAAAAAAACGCGCGCGTCCAGTACACGACAATTCAAAACTGGTCAAACAACGTATACAATTTAGTAACAAAAAGAGCGTTCGCATACGAAAACGCAGAGATGATTTGGCTGGACTGCAACCTCGGATCAAAAGTTACGATGAAATATCCGGCGGTATTTTTGCTTGGAGAACACGCGAAAGGAGAAGTTCAATCCTTGGCTTTCGCGGGCGCGAATCAACATCAAGACGCGGGCGCGAAAATGATACACGCGGCTCCGAACACAAGTTCAAAAATAGTTTCAAAATCAATCAGCAAAGCAGGAGGCAGGGCAACATACCGCGGACTTGTTAAGGTAACGAAAACAGCAAAAAACATTAAAAGCCACATAACTTGCGACGCGCTTTTATTGGACAAAGATTCCAGATCGGACACCTATCCGACAATGGACGTGGATCAAGAAAATGTGGCGATCGCTCATGAAGCGACAGTTTTTAAAATCGGAGAAGATCAACTTTTCTATCTCATGTCAAAGGGCTTAACCGAGGCGGAATCGGCATCCGCGATAGTAAACGGATTCGCGAAACCGATAGTAAAACAATTACCGATGGAATACGCAATAGAATTAAATCGACTAATCGAAATGGAAATGGAGGGATCCGTAGGCTGATTTTTTACAAAACACGCAATGACAAAATTCACTCACACAATTAAGGCGCTCCCGAAAATCTGGAAAATTCCGGACAATAAAAAACTGCAAATTATGTCTGAAAAACTTACAACAAGCGAAATACATCTCGGGAAAAACACGGAACTCAATCTGATTGTTTTTTTAAAAAAGGGCTGGGACAAAAATCAGGAACAAAAATTCATACTTGAAGGGGAAAACTCAAAAATAAATTTCACGTGCGCGATAATGGGAAAAGGCAAAAACAATTTTTCATTTCAGACGACATCTCAACATAAAGCAAAGAACACAAAGGCGGATTTTCTCGTAAGAGCCGTGCTTTTTGACGAATCAAAAGTGAATTATCTTGGGAATATACAAATAGAGAAAGGCGCGGAAATGTCATCGGCGCATCTGTCTCATGACAGCCTTATTCTCTCGGAAAAAGCAAAAACAAAAACAACGCCGTCTCTGGAAATAAAAGCGGACAACGTAAAAGCGGGACACAGCGCAACAATTGGGAAAATAGATGAAAATATAATATTCTATATGCAAACGCGCGGACTCAACACAAAAAATTGCAAAAAATTAATAATAGAAAATTTCATAAAATCATGTTTGACGCGAAAAAATTAAAACAAGATTTCCCAATACTACGGACAAAATTCAGAGGCAAATCGCTTGTCTATCTCGACAACGCGTCAACAACCCAAAAGCCGAAAACGATAATCGACGCGTTAAAAAATTATTACGAAAATCTTAATTCAAACATTCATCGCGGCATTCATTCGCTCTCCGAAAAGGCAACAATTGAATATGAAAACGTACGCGCGCGAACGGCAAAATTCATAAACGCGAAATACACGGAAGAAATAATTTTCACAAAAAACACAACGGAATCGATCAACCTCGTGGCAAACACTTTTGGAGAAACTGTCGTCAAAAAAAACGATTCGATCATCATAAGCGCACTTGAACACCACTCAAATCTTCTTCCATGGCGCGCGCTCGCGAAAAGGAAAAAAGCAAATTTACTGA
>JACROX010000104.1 GCA_016214225.1 Candidatus Peregrinibacteria bacterium
AAAGTCCGCGCAAGCCACAGACATGATTGTGGTAAGAATAGCACAATCCGCCACAGAAGTCGCCAAACCCACAGCCAAGCCGGTATCGTCATCGTCATCTTCAACCCTGCCACCAAGCTATCTCAGACGCGGCTACCGTAGGCCACCTTCAGAATCGCCGCCATCTCCGCCTCCGGAAACATCGGCTTCGGAAGTTTTGCCTTCGCCTTCGGAATTGCCACCGTCTCCGCCCTCGGCGGAACCTTCGACACGGCCACAATTTACGACAGAAAGTCCGGCAGTAGTCCCTCCCCCGCCATTTGACGCAGAAGCAACCCAAGAAGTCCCCATAAAGGAAATGCTTCCGGTATCTGGGGACCAAGCGCAATTGGCGGGAACAGAATACGACATAGGAGATTTCGAAGAGAAGACTCCATCTGAACCATTTGATCTATCATCATTCGAAGCAGGCACACCCATACTACCATCGGCACCATCAACTCCATCACCATTAACTCCAGCAAATCTCGATGACTTTGTAGTAGAAGGAGGAAAATTAAAATCCGATCCGAAAATCGAAGCGGCTGTTGAAAAAACAAGAAAAAGACGTATCGGACTTGCAGGACGACTAAAGGAACGTTTCGGCAGAAAACAACCGGCTAAACGACAGTCAGAAAAAGAACCAGAAAAAGAACCGGAAGGCGAACCAACCTACGCTTTAGAGGGAAACACCCTGAACGTTACTTGGCCAAACGGCGTAACAAAATCAACAACAATCCATGCGCCTGACTATATTGAATTAATGATAGTAACAACTGATATAACATTCCAAAGCATGGAGAAAGGATATGAAAATCAGGAAGTATTAAAAATAAAACTAAAAGGATCAGATAATTTTCAAAACATATGGTATGCCCCGGAATATAAAGGACTTATTAGTCTTAGTCCACCTGCCGGGTCTCGACTTTCCGAAAAAGGATTAAGGCTGAACAAGCTTTCAAACGGCGATTTTAAAGTGGAGCTGATTAAAAAAGCTCCGCTCGTTTCTCGTCGCACAATTTTGGGAGGAGCCGCCGCCTTAACTGTCGCCGCGATAGCTGAAAGAATTTACAAAGCGATCGAAAATACTACGGATGAAGATAAACCTGCAAAAGACAAAACACAGGAAACGCCACAACCTCAGCCACAGTCACAACAACCATCACAAGCCCCACAACCCACACAACCGCCACAGCCACAACCTCCACAGCAAGAAAAAGCACAAACCAAAGCCGATTTAGACCAAAGTCCATCAGGCGCGAAAATTACTTTCAAAACACTTCAGGAAGGGATTGACGGAGGATATCTTAAGCTTCTTCCAAGTGGCAATCCGGTTACCACCCGGGGATTCAAATGGGCCAGCAACAGACCATTCAGTAAAGACAATCCTGAAACTTTTGCGGTAATAAAGCAGTAAAAAGCAGGTTTCCGCAAAACTCATAATTATTTCAATCTGCTTTCTTTAATCTTTCCAACTCAAATTCTATGGTTGCAATTACTCCATCATTTAATTCTTTTGGATTATCGCCATAAACATGAAGATTTGGGAACTTTGGGATAATAGCCTTAAATGCGTCTTCTGTCTCATCCACTATATTAATTACATAGTAGCTGTAATCTTCAGGTTTAATATTTCCCATAAATTTTTCTTAAAATAAAACTAAAAACCCAGCTCATATCAACAAATTCTCCTCTTTCTCTCCTTTCACCATCTTATCCACAAAAAGCACTCCATCCAAATGGTCGCATTCATGTTGAACAACTCTCGCGTTTAACCCTGCGAGCTTAAGTACTTGCTTTATCCCTTCCAGATCGGAAAATTCCACAACAATCATCTTATGCCGCGTAACTTTTCCAAATCTCCCTGGCAAACTCAAACATCCTTCCTCCCCTATTTCCATCTCATCGCTTTTTTCAACAATATCCGGATTCACCATCGCGACAATCCTTTCATTCTCCCTTTTATAATTAAAAGTTACAACAATAACTCTTATATTTTGCGCGACCTGTGGAGAGGCAAGTCCAAGCCCGTCGCGCTTAATCATGGTTTCCTTCAAATCCCTCGCGAACTTTTTTAAACGCGCGTCAAACTTTAAGACAACGGAAGATCTCGTCCTCAAAATCTTATTATCTTCGCCTGTTATAATTTTCAAAATCGCCATGGTCTCCAAAAAAAATATTTTTTCACGGTGAATTTTTCTTCAATTCCGCCTCTATAAATCCGTCCAAACAACCATCCAGAACGGCATCAGGATTGCTTTCTTCATAATCGGTCCTATGATCTTTCACCATTTTATAAGGATGCAACACATAAGATCTTATCTGGTTTCCCCAAGACATTTCAACTTTCTCTCCCTTAATTTCACTCAATTCTTTCGCCTGTTGTTTTTCCATCATTAAAATCACCTATATTAACAAACC
>JACROX010000105.1 GCA_016214225.1 Candidatus Peregrinibacteria bacterium
AACATGGGTTCTGAGGGTTATTTGTGTCTAACTTATTATTCCTCAGAACCTTCTTTGTGGGGATGGGATTTTTCCGCCCCATGATTTGGCTTGTTAATCAAGAAAATACTGTCTAATAACTGTTTAGTTAGACAGTATCCCTGGCTGGGGATGAGGGATTCGAACCCCCGATGGTGGGACCAGAACCCACTGCCTTACCACTTGGCGAATCCCCAGTGTTTAAACCCACAATCGCCCGCTTCGACAAAACAAACATCTATAAAAAGTACAGCCAAGAGCATAATACCCAACCATCAAAACTTCAAGAGCAAGCAAAATAGATCTATTTTAAATATGTACACCTAGACATTGTTAATTCAATCCTAGATCGTATATACAAATAACACTCGTCAAAATCGGTAGAATCAACTCCTTCACAAAGATAAGGAGCAATAACACGAGCTATTTCATGAGATGTGTCGGCAGATAATACAATTCTCTCAATATCCCTACAAACACCAACATCACCCCATGGCACATTAACAATATTGCTACAACCAACTCTAGCATAACGTATCGCATTCAATATCTGCCCCCTATAGTCGAAACCAAGATCACTAAAACTTACTCCGTCACACTGCTGAGTCGTAACTAAACTTGCATATGACTCATTCTGCCTATCCGCAACTAAAGCGCGTATTGCTAAGTCCACAAGACCATCAACAATTCTATTAGCTCTATCAATATCCGCAGGATTTCCAATCATCCTATTATTTGTTCCCATACATTTTTTTGTTAATAAATTAAAACAATTCCTGTTTACACAATCAAAAAGAAGAAGTATAATTTATATATAAATTACATGAGATTTTAACTTTTTTGTTACAAATATAACATGATAAAGATTCCGGATGCCGTAAGAGATATGATAAATAAAAATCCAACATTGCTTTGGGGGCTCAGCAATAAGCTGTTTAATCTTTCTCAACTGGCCAGATTCATAAAACCTCTAATAGAGAGCAGAACAAAAAAACACGTGCAAACAAGCGCGGTATTAATGAGCCTATCCAGACTGCAAAAACAAACATCAAAAATTTCTCAAAATCTCGCGAAATTTAAAATGGAAGATATAACAATCAATTCAAATTTAATAGTCCTGACGTTCGAAAAAGGAAAAACAATCAAAAAAAAGATCAACGAACTTTACAATAAGATTGAAGAAAAAAACGCATACATCTGCATCACGGAAGGAACAAATGAAATCACAATCATTATTGATGAAAAATTAAAAAAACTGTTAAAAAATCTCAATCACAAAAAGCAGTACACAAATATTTCAGCGATAGGACTACGGTTTCCTGAAAAATATGTTGATACACCCGGCTTTATTTACGCAATCGTCCAACAGCTCGCTCTGCAAAACATAAACATTATCGAAGTTTGTTCAACATATACCGAAATAATTTTTTATGTCAGCAAAGAAAATACACGCTTGGTATTTGACATAATCTTCGACCAATTCAGCGGGAAATAACAACTAAGAAGCCACTGAAACCCTCACAATAACATCACTTTAATAAGTCACCCCCAAATAACACTTCTCGCAAAATATCATCTCTTTTCTTTCGGGAGAATAAGAAGTCAAAAAACGCACATCGCACTTTCCTCCTTTATGGCTAGCGTGATCCAAATCGCACATACATTCCCTATCCCATAATTTCTTGGGATTCCTGGATTTCAGCCTCATCACGTTTCTGGTTTCGGGCGCGTATCTCGGCAAAGACACGCCAATTTTTCGATAAAGCTTTAACTCAGCCGGAGTTATTTTATATAAACGGCCTGTAGATTCACAAACCAAAACCTTGTCAATAATATCATCCGAAACATCATTTATAGAATCCGGAATAACAAAATCGGATTTTTTGTCATAAACTTTTTCATCCATCCACTTAAGTCCTTTAGCCAACACTTGCCCTTTTTCAAGAGTATAAAAATCATTCGCCACAGTTTCGTTATAAGCAAAAAACGAATGTTCCATCGGAAAAAATTCACCCCACTCTCCTCTCGCAATCATATCTTCAACAATTTTCGCGCACAAAATTTCCCATTCATTTTTGGAATATTCTTTATTCAAAACACAGTATTTGGCATTCTGAAGCTGCGCGCATCCGAAAAGATTATTCGAACTAATTACAAAGTCACAATAAAAACAATCGGACGACCTCCACGCGGGCATACAGAAGAGGTAATTGCGTCCGCCAAACGAAGCCAAACATTCATAGAACAACTCGGCATCGTGCCCTCCATGATCCATGCTAAACATATCTTTGGCGTTATCTCCAGCGACCATAGCATCCTTAATATCTTCCGCTCCGCCAAAAATATCAAAACAATTTATACAATTTTTCGCGCTCGATATACTATCTCCAGTGCAATTTTCAACATTCACCATATGGACGTATTCATGCGGGAATTTTAAACAAAACTCCGAAAACTCTTTACTTAATTTCTGAACAGAACTCCATTTGTCCAGCTCAAAAGATTTTATTTTTTGCTCATACTCTTCCCGAGAAAACTGCTCGTTATAAATACAGTAACTTTTATTTCGGAGTCCGAAACACGAAAAACAATTACTGCATCCATGGCAGTCGAACAAAAAAGCGCTATCTCTTGAGGTATACGCGTATCTGGAATATTTGACATTGTAACATTTTTCACAGTCAACACATTCATACGAAAGTTCGCAAGAATTCACCCAATAAGTATCGGAAACATTTTTTGACTTAAAACAAAAAATGGAATTGAAAGAGTCTTCATTAAAATCACCTCCCCAAACAAGATAACAATTTTTATTCCCAGTGGTTATATTGCAAAATTCGCTATTCTCAGCCCTTTCATTTAAAAGACCTATCCTCGGAACCAATTTTCTAAGCTCCTGAAATTGATCAAAAAACCCTCGAGTGAAATCATAGTCGCGTCCATAATCAAAAGCATTCCACTTATCGCCATACCAACATTCATGGCAATACACGGGAAAATCGGTTTTTTCTGGATAAATGGCAACTATGCTTATTAAGAACAAATCACATTTCCTTTTATAAATAGTCCTTTCATTTCTAAAGATCAGCCTCCTTGTATGCCTGCAATCCACGCATAAAGTCGGGTACGGCAAATTAAATTTTTTCCCACTAAAAACAGGAGAAATTTTATCAAGAAAATTTATATCCCATTGATCGACAGGAAAACCAACACCGCAACTTTTACAAATTTTATTATCACTCATCCAAGTAATTAAATCAGCTCACTAACGGGCTTAAATTCTTCCATCATCCCAAGATCTCTAGCCACGCTCTGATAAGTGATATGTCCTTTGTACGCGTTAAGTCCTTTTGCGAATCTGCCATCGCCAGCCAACGATTTCTTCAAAACTTCATGAACTCCTTCCGTAGCCATTCTCTTAAGATATGGAAGAGTGGCTGAAGTTAGAGCCATTGTGGATTGTCGGCTCACCTGTCCGGGGATATTTGGAATACAGCAGAAAATTTTGTTGTAAATATTATATACGGGCTCTGAATGGCTTGTAGCTCTTGATCCCCATATACAACCTCCCTGATCTATGGAAACATCCACGATAACAGATCCGTCTTTCATCATCTTAATTTGCTCTTCGCTGACAACAACTGGAGCCTTCGTACCGGCGACAAGAACAGCTCCGACAAGAAGATTGCATTCCTTCAAAGCGGTTTCAAAAACTTCTTTTTCAGGAACAAGAGCTTCAAAATTTTTC
>JACROX010000099.1 GCA_016214225.1 Candidatus Peregrinibacteria bacterium
TTTGGGCTGTAGTTTTAGTGCTTATCTTAGCCATCGCGGCAATTGTCGGCGTGTATTATTTTAAATTCTACAAAACGCAAAAACCGATAGCTCCGCCTCCAACACTCGAGCCGGCGTCTTCAGCCGCCTCGTTTCAAGGTCTTTTAATCACTGACAAAAAAAAGGATTACGGCATGCTGAAAACCACGAATAAAACAAAGAAAACGGACGACGAAGACACAACATCAGCCAAAGCCGCCCTCGAAAAATTGAGTGGCAAGAAAATCCCATCTGTAAAACTCAAATGGACGGACAAAAATCAAGGCATGTATTATTTGCAGGCGCAGTACGACATGACGCTTAAGGATGCCATAAATCTCATTAGCAAAACGGAAAATGCCGTCTATTTCGCGGCGGTTTGGAATTCAAAAAATCAAGTTTACTATTCTTCGCCGCAAAAATATTTCAAACCAAAATCATATCTCGAATCTAAACCCGTGGACGAACTAAAACTTTACGACATCAAAAAGGGGGATATGGTTGTACTTTTAACTTCCGCCGCGGATTTTGAGGCCTATGGTTTCTCATCTTCTGGAGACGCAAAAGCAAGTGAAGATCCGAAAATCTGCGACAACGGCAAAAACGGCTGGAATTTGGTAAACGCCAACACGGATGATCTGGCTGTATTGGCTAAAGGATGCGAAGATAAAGTTGTTTCCGTTTGGGGGCAAAAAACAACGGATCCGACTCAATTTGAATTGCTCTACCCGGGCGACAAAAATCAAATAGCATTAAAGGATGTAAAATTAAAAACCTACTTGTTATGGGTGAATTTTGACTCAACGCAAACAAGCCAAACGGACACACGCGACTCCGGTACACGCAACTCGGACACAAAACGCGACCAAGACACAGGAACGCGCGGCTCCGATGACGACAAAACACGCGGACCGCAGGACAATGGAACTCTTACCGTTACACAGGATGAAAATAAAGCCCCTGCCGCCGCCAAGGTTAAGGCAAATTCAACAAACAATCTTTACAATGTCATTACATTCACGGCGAAAGGCAAAGACGTTGCGATCGACAAAATCATGATTTTCAGAGGCGGGAATATAGGTAATACATCCGACTTCAAACGTGTCTACATTAAAATTGACGAAAAACTTACAGCAACAGAAACCAAGTGGACAGGTACCAACTCGATAACCCTCAGTTTCCCCGGAGGCTACACTATAAACAAAGGCGCTTCGGTGGATTTCTATATTTACGCGGACATGGCGGATAAGGCGGTTATAGGAGATAAAAACAGTCTGGACATTCAAAACGTAACTCTAAAAGATCCACACGACAACCTGGACGCCGACTATGACAAACTTGTCGGAGAATTGATGGAAATTGTGAACACATAGTTATCAAACTAAACCACAGATTTTAGAAAAATCTTAGCTAAACCTATACAACGTTATTGCAAAAATAGCAATTTTGTTGTAAAATATAAAGATAAACAAGAAACAAAAACAAAAAATAAATGGCAAACATTGACAGTGAAGTAAAATCCGGATGGAGAACAGCCACTTTAGTGCTTGTTGGAGGCACAATAGGCGGATTGCTTCTGATTATCCTTTTTACAAGTACGGATATGGGAAGTCTGTTTAAAGGGCAAATAGCGCAAGGAATAATAGATCCGAAACAACAGGCCGAGCTGGACGCGCAAAAGAATCCTTTGGCATGTTCACAAAAAGGAATTATAAGCCAAGATTTCAAATATCAATGCGGGGAAAATCTCACATGGGAAGTTATAAAATGCAAGGAGGGAGCAATAAGACCTGACGGGTCATATGAATGTAAAAACGGAGAATGGATTGCGGTTGTTAACAATCAACAAGAGAGGTCCAAACAAGTCGCCGCCAAAGACACGGAGTCACCTCCGCCCATTCTGGAACCCGAAACGGGATCAAAAATCTCAAGACAGCAAGACGCGCAAACACTGAAAGCTCCTCCTGTTCTTGAACCCGAAGAACCACCTTCAAATGATGTAAAAATTCTGACGGCGGACGTATCTCCTTCAAAATTCAATCCGCTTATCAATGAGGCAAAAATCACTTACAAAATTTCAGCGGCGGCAAAAATTGATGTGGTTATATTGGATTCATCAGGAAAAGAAGTCGTGAAATTGGTGGATAATGTGGTTTCCGATGCGGGGGAATATTCAGTTTGGTGGAATGGCACCGACAAAAAAGATAAAACGGGGAAAGCTGTTTCGGAAGGCAAATATACCTTTAAAATCACGGCCAAGCGACCCGAAGGGTTGCTAGCCAATAGCGTGAGCGGAGCGAACTCCACAAATGAAGTGAAAGACTCAAAAAGCGGCATAGTAGAAGCGGTTTACCCAAAACAATCCGCCGATTTTAAAAATAAAAACCCATCGCCGGCGAAAAAAAAAAAAAAACCTGTAACATCGGATGCCGCGAATGCCCAAGCCACGGTAGTCATGCAAAATTCCAAAACAGGCAAAACATCGGGGACAGGCCCGGAAACATTAATTTATTTAATCTTCCCCTTAGCGGGATTTTTAATTCCCAAGCGCGCCAAAGGCGTGCTAGCCAATAGCGTAAGCGAAGCGAACTCTTTTAAAAAACATAACAAATAAAAAATATGGACGATCAAGCAAAACAAATACCTCAAGAAAACTTAATGGCGCAGTCTGATGCGCCAGTCCCCGAAAAGCCTGACACCCCAATTAACATAATGCCATCCTCTTCGACTCCTGATGAAGCAGAAAAAGGCAATAAAATTTTCAGTAAAAGAAATCTTATCATCGGATTTGCCGTTTTAGCCGTTGTAATTGTCGTTGTTGGAAGCGTTTTGGGGGTCAAAGCCAAAGGGGAATATCAGGGTTTCATCAAGAAAGTTGAATCGGAGACACAGCGTATAGAACAGGAAAACAAAGTCCGCGCTCCTTCTCCGTCTGAAAAAGTGCGATCCGATAACCCGGCCACTAACCCCGCGTCGAATAAAGTTTTACAGCCACAACCATCAGGCGTGGGAACAAAAGCTCTACAGGATCAACCAAGATAGATTCAAGTTGTAAATGCACCACTTGTATGCTTGGCTAGCATTTCATTGGGCGTTAAATAATCTAAATTCTTTCTCGGTCTGTTATTGAGTTTCTCTTGTATCTCAAATATTTCAGCTTCAGTTACTTTCGAAAAA
>JACROX010000106.1 GCA_016214225.1 Candidatus Peregrinibacteria bacterium
TATGCCAGCGCCTGACCTTGCCTTCCAGCTCCAAATATAATATATCGTGCCATTCTTCCCCCTTTCTTTAAAATATTAGCATATCCCAAAATAAAAGCAAGACAGCGCTTGACGGCCTTTTTTGTGCTATAATATACGGATTTAATTGTTTTTTATGCCTGATTTTGCGACAAACGGACAATTTGATGACAAAAACACTGAAAAATCTCTTAAAAATGAGGATTTTCGTAATGAAAAGAAAAACAGGTCTTTTAAAAAACATAGAAATAAGCTGAAAGCGAAAGGGCAAATTACAGGGTTAAAAGAGCAGTTTGAAGAAAAGGATGTTAAAGAGCATATAACCGATTTAAAAAAAGAAATTAAGGAGAAAGATCGTAGGGCTGAGGAAAAGGAGCATGATAAAGAGGCTAAAGAATCCGAGAAATCTCCTCCAAGCTGGGAAAACGCCAAGCCCATCAATCCTTTTGAGTTGCCTGATTTGCCTGAGAAGAATGAGGAATTTCGTTATAAAGAAAATGATAAAAAATTCGCTGCTCATAAAAAGCATGAAAAAGAGGATGCCAATTTGGATGCCCGTGAAAATGAGGATAAAGATTCTTTCAATCCGTTTTCATGGACGCCTCCTTCCGATGAAACTCCTTTGGAAAATAAGCCTTTGGAAGAAAAACCGTTGGATAAATTGGCTGAAGATAAGGTAAAAGATGAAGATGCAAAAATAAGTGAAGATCCCGCTTATTCCAATGAATTGCAGAATGAAGATAGTGAAAAAGAAAAAGAGGGGAGTCATGATGGTGATAAAATTACCGAAGAGGAGTTTGTCCCACCTTCGGTCGGGGTATTGGAAGGTGAAGTTGTCCAATCTGAAAGTGTTAAAGAAAAAATCGGAGAAAGTTCATTATTAGTTGCGGCAACGGAAGGGAAGGATGAAAAGATCAACGAGATTGAAGATTTTAAAGAGGGTCTATGGGAAGTTCTCGAACAGGCGGGAATTACAAAAGGAAAAATTGCAGTGTTTTTGATTGTTTTGATTTTTGCCGTAACGGGGTTTATAGGATTTTTAAACGGTTGGCATAAAACAATTTTTTCGTGGCTTTCCGGATCTCAAGTTGTTGAAGTTGCAACTAAATCGGAAGTGGCTGTCAGTGTTCCTCCTGTTTCTGAAAAGAAGGTTGTCCCACCTGCTAAAAATGTTCCCGAAAATGAACTTTCTGCGATAGACTCGGTTTCCAATTCACGTTTTCTTGGAATATTTTACGGAATCTTGCCCGGGGATATTGTCGCCGATGATTCCGTTACTTCAGCTTTAGCTTTAGGCACGGGGTTTTCTTCCGATAAAAATCGTTTGATATATTATCAGCAATTAATTTCACAGATTGATAACATTTATAATGTTGATGTTTACGCTCTTGTTGATAAATCTTTTAACAGGGATAAAACTTTAAATGATTTTTTGAATCAGATGAAAGATTTGATTGATAAAAGCGAACAATCCGTGAATGAAATTAATTCCGTTATAGTAAATTTGAATTCGGCTTATGAGTCTGATGTTGCTCAGCGAGATTCCTTTCAGTCTCAGTTTTTCACGAACGCGCAAATTTTAAACGGTCAAATGTCTTATGGGAATTTGGAGCAATTTATCGCTTATTCTCAAAGCGCTGTAAGACTTAAAGCTTATTTAAACGCCTATAAATTTGTGGGAGATATGTTGTCCAAGGATTTATTGGCTTTGAAACCGAGATATCAAGATATTACTCTTAATTTTGATGCTATCGTTAAGGGTGTTCGTGTTTTCCAAATCCCCGGTTCCGATATAAAAGCTATAGAGAAAAAGTAGAAAAATCTGTACAGTGTCTTTGGCATATGTTTTATTATGGAAAATATTCTTGGTGGGCTAAATTTTGGCGATAACGAGCGTGTTCAGCGGGCGTTACATATAGCTAAAGATACTGATTCTAATTGTCTTAACGCGCTCGAGATTATATCTCCCATGCATCCGGATGAAGATACGGTTATTGCTTTGCTTGTAAAAGACGCTTATTTGACAGGGAAAATTAAGGCTGGTGATATTGAGGATTATTTTGGCAAATCCGTAATGAATATTGTCAGCGGAGTGAAGCGGCTCGAAAGTTTGAATTATTCCGAGAATGATAGGGGATCTCAGTTTGAGGTTTTGAGAAAAATGTTTTTGGCAATGGCAAAGGATATGAGGGTTGTCATTATAGGGATGGTTGATATGTTGTGCGATCTTATGAAATGCAGATCTCCGGATATTGATAAATGCAAAATTCTGGCAAAAGAAGCTCTAAATTTGTATGTTCCAATAGCCGAGAGGTTTGGTATTTACGGTCTAAAAATGGAGCTGGAAGATTTTGCTTTTAAGATTATTAACAGATATGATTATGATCGTGTTTCCGGACAGCTTGATCAGATTAAGCAAAATCGTGAAATTTCAATTTCTTTTATCAAAGAAAAACTTGAGAATTTTTTTAAAGAGCATGGATTTGAAGTTGAAGTTTCAGGCAGGGTTAAAGGTATTTACAGTATTTATAAAAAAATGATCAGGAAAAATCTTCCGAATGTTCTTGATCTTTACGATGTTTTTGCCATGAGGGTTGTTCTGCCCGTTAAGCTGAATGACAGAGGAGAAGAATTATTTGATCATTTGTATTCCGCTCTTGGCATGATTCATAGCGAGTGGAAACCTATTTCCAAGAAGTTTAAAGACTATATCGCTGTTCCCAAATCCAACGGTTACAAGAGTTTGCATACTGTTGTTTTGGGGCTTGCCAGAAAAGACTGGGATCAGCCGGTAGAGGTTCAGATACGCAGTGATAGAATGCATGATGATGCAGAATATGGTATCGCGTCGCATTGGGTTTATAAGCAATACGCGAGAGATCAAATTTCAAATTTGCAGTCTCAATCGGAGTGGATTGCCAAACTTGAATCTATCAAGGAGAGTATTGAAGGAGGTATTGATGCTTTCAAAGGTGAAGGCATAGATGTATTTAAAGATAAAATTTTTGTTCTAACTCCTAGAGGCGCGGTTAAAGATCTTCCGGCCGGTTCATGTCCAATAGATTTTGCTTATGCCGTCCATAGTAATATTGGTAATCGTTGTGTTATGGCTAAAGTTAATAATAAAATTGTTCCTTTGGATTATGAGCTTAAAAATGGAGAGGTCGTGGAAATTGTTACGATACCTTATGGTACTCCGAAACTTCAATGGCTTTCCATCGCTAAAACAAATTCCGCTCGTGCCAGAATTAAAGCTTATTTCAGCGCTCTTGATGGTGAACGTAATATTAAGGAGGGGAAGGAGCTTATCAATAGTTATTTATCCAGATTTGGGAAGCCGCCTCTTGATCAAAAATATTCCGTATTGAAAAGATTTTGCGGAAAGAATCTTAATTTGAGTCAAAGAGAAAGTCTTGTGGAAGAAGTTGGGAAAGGAGGGAAGATGGCCAGTGATATTGTAAGAAAAGTTTATCCTTACGAAGAGCTTATGTCCGCCAAAATAGAGAAAGGGGCAGAGGTTGTTTCCAAAAAGGATTTTTCTCAACTGAACGCGGATTTTGTTACTGAAAATCAGATATTGATTGGAGGGGAAGGGGGATTGCCCGTTAAACTCTTGGATTGTTGCGATCCTAAAATAGGTGATAATATTGTTGGATATGTTACGAGCGCCAAGAGTGTTTCAATTCACAAAACTTCTTGTCCAATGCTTGGTACTTTGAATGGGGAGAGGCTTATTTACGCGGATTGGAAGGGATTTAAAAAAAGTTTGTCCGGCACTAAATATATTGTTGGCATAAAGGTTATTGGTGTCTCAAGAATAGGATTTTTGAGCGATGTTACTTCCATAATTTCCAACATGGGAATAAATATCAGAGATATTGCAATTAGAAAAGGCGACGGTGGATTTTATGAAAATTGTTTTTCTCTCGAATTTTCAAGTCTTGATCAATTTGATGTTTTGGTTGATAAATTGGAAGCCGTGAAAGGAGTTATAAAGGTTGCGAGGGAGGAGAAAAAATAAAATGGGATAGAGTCAACAGA
>JACROX010000107.1 GCA_016214225.1 Candidatus Peregrinibacteria bacterium
GAAAAACATGACGCAACCTTACCAGTCACTTATTAAAATTTACTAAAAAGTTTTTAAGAAAAATCTAAGAAATTCTTAAACCAAGCACACTGCGGTGGCAGTGTGCTAGCCAGTAGCGTGAGCGAAGCGAGCTCCATGTAGATGATAGTTTTTCAGAGGTTCCCCAATTTCTTAATAAATCCATTATATCCATCTCTATTATCGATTCTTATTCTCGGCAATTCAAAATTATCGGAAACGCCAATGTTCGCCTCTCCATAATTTGTAGTTAAAGCCATTTTATAGCCCGCCGCTTTAAGGGAATCAATAACATTTTTATTATACTTCCCCGCGGGATAAACAAAATAATCCACATGAATTCCGAAAGTTTTTTCCAAAAAATCTTTACTTCCAAAAGTTTGTTTTTTTAAATCCGCGCTTCCGACAGAATCCAAATTCACATGATTATAACCGTGAGATAACACTTCAATTCCTTCGCCGATAAGCCATTTAATCTGCTCGGCGGTCATATAATTTTTTCTCGCCGTGGAGTCGGCGATTATCGCGCATGAAGCCGTAAATCCATATTTTTTTAAGATTGGAAACGCGGTCGTATAAAAATCTTCGGTGCCGTCATCAAAACTCAAAACGATACTTTTTCCCTTTACAGACCCATCATTGAGGGTGGAAAGATGAACTGGAGTATATCCGTTATCTTTCAAATATTTTATTTGTTTTTCAAAATCAGCGGGACTTATGGACAAATTCCATCCCAAAGGATCGGACGTTTTATTCACATCTCTGACATAGTGGTACATCAAAATAGGAATTTTAATCCCGACTTTAATTTCTTTCACATGGCTTACCCCAGCTGATTTAGGCGGTAATTCCACGACGCGATTTTTACCGGCATCCTCGCCGCGCCCGCATGCTCCTAAAAACAGTAGAGCAAAAGTAACGACTAGAACCGCACCTATTTTCTGGGCTTGCTTAAACATGGCTTTAGTATATAATTAAGCCCCATTAAGTCCAACATTAAAAAAATGGTTCGACCAAAAATTTGTTTGATATTTGCGGGAGGAACGATAGGGATGGTGAAAAATCCTGAAACGGGAGTACTGCAGCCGGCTATGGATGCTGCTGAAATTATCCGAAATTTTCCGGAACTTCAAAAATACATACAGCTTGATTTCAAAATGATCCTGAATCTGGACAGTTCAAACATGAATCCAAAACATTGGACGGAAATCGCTTCGAAAATTCATCAGATTTATGACAAATATGATGGCTTTGTCGTGGCGCAGGGAACGGATACAATGGCTTACACATGCAGTGCGCTTTCCTTTGCTTTACAAAATCTCAGCAAGCCGATTGTCTTTACAGGCTCATTGATCCCTCTTAACGAAATCGGTTCGGATGGACGCAATAATTTGATTTACGCGTGTCTGACGGCCGCGTTTTATTGAAGTTTTTCATTCTCCTAATTTCCCTTATTTGGGAGAGCTTGGACGTCCGACCGTCCTGCATGAATGGAGAAAAAAACGCAGGAAAAGAACACTGAGTTTTCAACCGAATTTTGATTCGAATATATCCGTTTTGAAAATTTTCCCGGGCTTTGATCCGGAAATAATAGATAAAGTTATGGAGAGAGGAGCGCGTGGAATTATCATTGAAGGCTTTGGCCCCGGAAACGTGCCTTCACAGGACGAATATTCGATAATCCCAAAAATAGAAAAAGCGATAAAAAAAAATATACCGATAGTTATAGCCAATCAAATGGAAAGAGGCACAACAAATTTAAACGCTTATGAAGCGGGTTTTGTGTCCGCCAAAGCGGGCGCGATTTCCTCAAAAGACATGACGTCGGAAGCCACGGTCGCAAAGCTTATGTGGGCTTTGACCAAAACCGGAAATATGAGGGAAATTAAAGAAATAATAGAAAAAGACCTTGCGGGGGAGATAGAAAGCTAGTAGAAGTACTTCGGCAAGAGGGTAATTAACCCTGTTTAAAAACAAAAATCAAATGAAACAAAAGTTCGCAACGTATTATTTTTGATAAAATTTCGTTTGGAACTATTATGCGCGTCGTAAGCCACCCGGAGAGGGTTGCCTGGCCGGTAGCGTGACCCGCCGCAGGCGGGGGAACTCCATAGCAAATATATCTCCACTAATAACTCACAATGACATTACTAAACAAACATATGAAAAACGCAAAAAATCTCGAAACAGTTCTGGGAAAATTACTTAAAGACAATCTGTCGGCTGTCGACTATAAGAATGTAAGCGCGATTTTTAAAGACACGAAAGATTCAGAAGAGGCATACTACAGAATTCTCGATTATCTGGAAGAAAAAAATCTAAATAAACTTCTTCAAGAAGTGGAGATGTATTACATAACCAAGTAAACTATGGGTGAAACCCAACAAAGTGCATCGCAATTAGCGATGGATGAATTTTTAAACCATGCCGAAGGATTCAAGGAGCCGAGAATAGCAGTCGATGATCCGAATCTTCCAACACTCCCCGGATTGAAAGCCATGGCTCAATCACGAAAAACACGAGGTTTCCAGACACTGGACCAATCAGCGGGAGATATCGCGGAGGTGGGCGCGCCGCTGAATTATGACTTTAGAAAGTGGAAGGATGAAGTTCGCGATTCCATAAAAGATGACAAAGGAAACAAGGTTTTTCCCCACGTGGAAGGAGAAGTGTTCGGATATGAAGCAAATTACAGACAACAATATCCTGTCGTCCTAGAAGAACTTGCGAAAAGCTGGGGGCTTAAAGAAACTCCTTTCAAAGGTATTCAAACGGTGTCAGGCAGAAACGCGATAGATTGCGCTTTGCGCGGACTTAAATCAAGAAAAAAAAATTATTATGAGGATAGAGATGCGATCATAATGGATCCGATGGCGTGGTCGGGCTATGGACCTTTAGCTGAAGGGTTAGATGTAAAAATTATACACGCGCCCGCCGTTAAAGGTCATGGACTTTCTTTGTCGGCGGATGGACTTAGTGAAGCGATAGAGTTTGCGAGCAAAAAAGGATTTAGAATAATAGGCGCGGTGCCGATTGTTCCAAGCAATCCAACGGGAGAATCAATGTCTCATGAAGATTTAAGAAATATAATCTTAGACGGAGCGAAAAATGACGTTCCGATAATGGCCGACGCGTTTTATTCTCCGCTACATAAGGAAGGACATAGGGCGGCTGTCGATTTAGGCGATTTGGAAGACAATCTGCCACCTGAAGTTCTTGCGTATTTTGGAATATTGGTTGGAGAGACAAAAGTTCTGAGCTCACAGCAAAAAACAGGTTCAATGCTTTGGCTCGCGCCGGAAGGACACGACAAAATTGCGACCCATATGTATAAAACAGGGATGAAGAGACTTTTGGACACAAATACATATCCTCGTCCAAATGAAGCTCTGGCCGCTTATGCTCTGCATACATTCACGGGCGGAATTCACGCGGCAATGGGGCCAAGATATGAAAAACTCGATGAAGCCAGAGTTGAAATGAGAAGAGCAATGGACGAACTCGGTCTTCCTTTTACAATTGGAGATTCATTCTACGGAGTCGCGGCCTTGACCGATCCGAAAACCGGAGAAGGGCTTTTAAAAGATCAACTTGGCAGACCTTTGACAAGACCGAACGACGTCGCGAACAGATTGGCTGAAGAATATGGTCTTGTGGGAGCACCCGGGGCCATGTTCTCTCCCGCGCCTGAAGCCGGCCAAATGGTAAGATTAACGGCCGCTGTAACGGTTGAAAATGTACGTAAACTGCAAGAGGTTATAGGTAGAATGATAAGCGACGCATCAAAATAAATTTCAAAAAAAATGGAAGCACAACTGATAAACCATATCGCGCGCGTATCCGAAGAAGGAGACCCTCACATTGGAGCTGAAACAGAAGGAATAACAACGGATAGACACTATTTGGATGTGGTTCACGCGATAAGAGGTCAACAGCCCACTCATGCCATAAAAGAATGGATACGCGCTAACTGTCAGGGAGGTGAAAAGATAGCTAGAGATATAACTTGCGATATTCCGGAAACGACAGTGGAAGCAAATCCGGCTCCACTGCGTTCTCCTCTTTCCTCGGCCGCTTCGCAAAGATTAATGGCGATAATTATAGATCATGCCCTTAGGGCTCTTAGCGGAGAAGATGGCGTACAACTGTTAAATGGAGCCGCATGGAGACCGCCGGATGCGACAGCGGAAGATGTTTCAAGGCATATTCCTCTCTGGAAACAGGCTTATTACAAACATCAAATAGGAGTCCATGGAGATAAAACCGCCGCGGCCGCGGGAGATCACTTAAACTTATCGGCGCCATGGCTTGGGAGAAGGAATGATAAAAAAGAAATATCAAGAAGAATGATAGAACTCACGGCTCAAATGAGGCTTATAGCGGCGGCTTTAAGTATTTCAATATCAGCTTCATCTCCTCTATATTTTTCTTCAAACGGAAGCGCGAGATTTTCAAAGCCGGGAACAAGCCTGACTCAATGGGACAGCGCGAGGCTTGGACAAGTATGGCCGGGAAGAACAATTATGGATGTGGCTGATCTCTATGCCAGCCCGATCAGCTTTAGAAGAACATTAAACAGATATAGAGAAAATGGAGTTCTTAAAACAGGACGAGATATATGGCTTCCTGTAAGAGCTCAGCCCGGAAGCATAGAGAAATATGAGTCATTTGAGGAAATTTGTAGTGGCGAGGGACTTAACATGTCAACGGAGGGAGGAAAAGCGGACGCAGAAAAAAAATTAATGGCAAGCTACAAATACGGACCTTCAAACCCCAGAGATAATCAATATTCCGGAGACAAAATATGGCAAAACATAGAAGGATGGAGACAGCGTATGCTACAGGCAATAATAGAAACTCCGCGAAACAGAGTTGAAGTGCGAACATTGGAAACTCCGCCGGCATTTGAAGATCAAACTCCGTACGAATATATAAAGGCCGTGCATACTTTTCTGGAAATGCTTTTTATTTACTTAAGCACAAACCCCGATTTTTTGGACAATCTTGAATATGACGGGATAACGCTTCAAGCGGCCAAACATAATGAAGAAAAAGTTTTAACAAGAGGGTTGGACGCGGAAATATATTGGATCCCGAATATGACAACGACAACACCGCGGGATTTATTAAGGTTTGTGTTGGGGAAAATAGAAGATTTAAGCAGAGGAATGGGCAGACAAGAAGATTTAAGAATTATTCAAGAACTTGTAAGTGGAGGATTAAAGACTCCGGCCGTGAGAATCAGAGAGGAGGTCGGTGAATGGTATGGAGTCAATATTGAAGATAGATCAGGTGCAAGAATATTAGCAGGGGATGAATACCCACGAGAACTTTTAGATAGAACAAGAGAAGCGATGCCAAAAGAAGTTGAACAAATAAGAACCGATCTTCCAAGAATGCCCGAAAAAGACAGGCCTTATATAGAAAGTTTATTGGCGGTGGTGGATGAAATTTCAAAATCTAAAATAGTAACAACCAGTACTTATGCAACAGGCGGTTGAAAGAACAGATATAGTAGAACAACCAAAAATTTTAAGTGAAAGAACGCGTAAAGTTCTCGATCTATCAATGAAGCTTTCATCAATTCCGAGCGTTTCCGTTCCTCCCTCTTTAACCAATTTTGAGGCAATAAATGAGGCACACAACACGGCAAAAGAATTTGCGATAAGCGCCGGATTAAATGTCATGGAAATGCGGGCTGATGAAGAACATCCATATCCGTATTTGGTAATAGGATTTAATGAGCCGACAAATGGCGAGGGGGCAGCAGGCGACAAAGTGGCACTAGTAGGGCATCTCGACGTTGTGTCCGCTCAAACCGACTCGCAATTTTCTCCGCGAATAGATGGCGATATGCTAATAGGCCGCGGGACAGCGGATATGAAAACGGTTGTAGCGACACAGCTTGTATGGATGGCGGAACAACAAAAAAAAGAAGGACCAAAACCGCCGATAGTTTTGATGCTCTCCTCGTGTGAAGAAAATGGGAGTGTGAAACCCTATGGCACACAACATGCCATACAAATGCTTCAAAGTGAACATAATATAAAAATAGAACTGGCGATTGTGGGGGAACGCACGGGAGAAATGGAATCAATAAATCAACTTTCTGTCGGTCCTATTTGCGATAGGAACAGAGGATGGAGATGGTACAGGGGTAGCGGCATGGGAGTAAAAGGATTGCAAGGCTTAAAGTTAATAGCGGAAATGGTCAAAGGTGGACGAACTTGGGTGAATGTTATGAACACGGAAGAAGGCTGGAACACGGGATTTGTAAATTCATTTGCAGGTATTGAGGCGGATGAAGAATCGGTCTCCACGGATGATACGGAAATATCTATTATCTCACGAAAAGGAGAAGCAAAACATGCCGCGTCAATAAGCGCTGAAATGCCAACTTTACTTGAAGATTTTTATGAAATCGCAAAACTTGCTCAACAAATATTTGGAGAAGAAAATGTTAAACTCACGGGCATTGAAATAGGCGATGATGGAAATTTTAATACGGTTACCGGCGGCGGCAAGATGGCGCTGGAAATAAAGGGACTTGGATCGGGATTGAAGGATTTTTTAGAAAAGATTTCTTCTTATGACTACAGCAGTATAGATATACATAAAAAACTCTCATCTCAAAATGGACATAGAAGTTCGAGAATGGAGAAATACCACGGTACGATTTTCGGCTTGGACATACGTGAAATTCCGGCACAAACATCAGACGTAAATGCTTGGCTGGAAAACACAAGACAACGATTGCAATCAGCCGGAATAGAGATGGAAACGGTTAACGAAGGTGATGGGTGGGTATGCCCGCCAAACAATAATCATTTAGAAAAACTTATTTCCGCCTACGAAGAGGTAACATCGAGGTCTCATAAGCAAGTGGGCAAACTCCACGGTAACGATGGTAGATTTTTTGAAGGAAACGCTGTAGTCTTTGGTCAAATCGGACAAAATCCACATGGCCCAAACGAAGCGCACTACATTCCAAGTATTGAAACATACATGCAAGTACTTGATGCGTTTGCATCAAAATATTAACTAACCAAAAACACTATGCTAAATGAAGAACACTCTGAAGGCAAACGTATGAGATGGACGATTGATGCCATAAATAGAGATAGGGCAACTTTGGATGAGTTTGCCAGAGAAGTGAGATTGGATGCCGGTAAATTTCTTGCAAGACACGGCGCAAGATTGGATACTCAACATGTATCAAACGCAGCGGTGGAAGGAATAGGTGAAGGACAGAGATTAAGCAGAAATAGCTGTGTGACAATAAATGTTTCTGATCGTGTGTTCGTTACACCAAAAGACACGCGCAAAAATGCCAATATAGATACACTGGAAATTGCGACTAAAATTGCGGCTCTCAGGGAAGCAGGATGTATTGTTTGTGTAAGTAACGACGGAATTGCTACCGACGATCATATTAAAACTAATATAGAATATTCTATAAAAATTCCTTTATGGGTACTTATGGGGATGGAAATATCAGACGCGGACACAGCAGGAGACGCGAGGGGCGCCGAAGCCATTGCCTCAACAACTAGGGGACAAAGAGTGCCGGACGTGATAGCAGAAATCACAAGAGAAGAGATCATTGCGCTAGCGACATAACGTCTTCTCGCTACTTTTCAATAGGGAAATGCTGAAAAAGCTTGAAATTTTTTGCTCCTGACCGTCGCAAAATTTCTACGCTTTTTCTGCTTCGCTACATCGAAGTCTCGCAAAGCTCGCTTCGATTCCGCTTAGCACCGCATTTCTCGCTACTTAATGGTGCGATTATACAACTCTGCTCGAACGTATTTTAGAGGAACTGGAGGCTAGCCTCCAGTAGAAATTTTGAAAAAACTGACCACGACCTGTGCCTGCGTGCGTTGCCCCCTTTCAACGCGCGCAGGCACACAACAACGGCATCCTGCGCCGCCCGCCCCCTTTCGGGCGGCGCGATTTCGTGCGATAGATTCAAGTTGTAAATGCACCACTTGTATGCTTGGCTAGCATTTCATTGGGCGTTAAATAATCTAAATTCTTTCTCGGTCTGTTATTGAGTTTCTCTTGTATCTCAAATATTTCAGCTTCAGTTACTTTCGAAAAA
>JACROX010000108.1 GCA_016214225.1 Candidatus Peregrinibacteria bacterium
CCCGTATTGGCCTTGCAGTCTCAATTTAAGTTGTTTCTCAGCTTGAGATTCGTACATTTCTTCCGGCCTTTTTGAGTATACCGCTTTCCCTCCTTTTTCCGCGTGAGAGTATATTATGTCCGTTATGTACTGCACTGAAAATCTGTCAGCGTGATGTAAATCTTCTATCAGCAATGGGGTTTTTTCTCCCATCTCGGATGTTATAAATCTTATCGCGGCTAAACAACAAGCGGACAGATTGTCCGGATCTTTCTGGGCAGACTGTATTTTCTCAGGTCTTGTTCTTTCGCTAAATTCCAAAAGTTTATCTACAAGCGCTTCTGTGTTTCTGTCAGGGGGTACTCTTCCCACCAAGTTTTCTCTTTTTAAAGTTGCAGCCAATTGTTCCGCGATAGTTGCCAAGCTTGATCCTGTTACTTTGCTTTCTCTTTTGGTCTTATCGTTATCATCCGATGCCGGATCACATGAACATAGGATAGCGGCCGGCAGTTTGCCGACCGTGTGGTGGAGGAGTGTTGTTTTCCCGTGTCCCGCTTCAGCTTCCACCACCATAAGTCTTGTTGTATTATCTTTCAGGATTGTATCTAATCTTTCTTCCTCATTTTCATAGCCGATCATTATGTCTGGTCCTCCCGTATCCAGAGATACTCTTGGTTCGTATTCCGTTAATTGTACAAATTTTTGGTTTGTTGATGGGCGTGTTTTTATCCTTGAAAGAGCGCCTTCTCGACTGCCGGGTTTATTTATTCTGTCATTTAATTCTGTTGACAGATGTATGCCGACGCCGAGAGCTTCCACTTGTTCTTCAATTTCGCCTTCCGGCAAACCTTTTATTTTAAATGTTGTTTTATCTTCATATTCCACTTCACCTTTTCCAAGTATTATTTTTGTTCCTGAAATCCACGCCGACATTGATGTTGCTATCGACAAAAGTGTGTTTGTTGCTCCTCTTTCCGCCATTCCCAGTATTATGAGGTAACCCTTTTTACTGTCCACTTTGATGTGAAATCTTTTGGAAGTTAAAATTGTATCCAGTTCCCGCAGGAGTTTTGGCAAAATATCCGATCTTTCAGTTCCGACAAAAATGCTTAAATCAAACATTAAATAATTGCAGCTTCCCGGGCGTGGAGGTTGTGATTCTTTTGTCTGATTCTTAAGAAGAGTTGTGATGAATCTGTTTACGGGGCGTGTCGGGCGATTGTTTTGGGTTGCCGGGATTTCAGGTGTTGAAGCTGTTGACAATCTTTTGTTTATCGCGTCCGTATCTATCTGTTGTGTATCGCCTAAAGTATCTTCAGAATTGGGTGTTTCCGGTGGAATATCTATAGCCGGTCTTCTTTCTGTTTCGGCAGGATTTTCCCCTCTATCTGATGGTTCTTTTCCTTGTGTCATTTGCCATTATATTAAGTATGGCTGTAGATAATAGCACTTTTAAAGTATACTTCAAGTGATTTTTTGGTTTTGTAAAGGTCGTCTAGCAAAAGATTCTAGTTTTTTCATTGTCTGTAATTGTTCTTTTGCCTGTTTTATGCTAAAATGTAGGGATTTTAACTCAAAAAGTGGTAAATTTAACGCCAAATAGGGGAATGGACGAGGAAAATAATGATTTTTTGGCTGATAAAAGCCAAAAAATCTGGCAATTTTCTAAAATTTTCGTGTTTTTTGTTTTGTCGTTTGCTATGGTTTTTGGGAATTTTTTTGTTGAAGGGGGTTTTGGGTCTGTTGTTAAATCTGAAAATAAAACCGTTTTTTCGGCTTTTAATTATGAAAAAGATAATATAATTCCTCAAAGTGGGCTTATCCGTTTTGCGAATGAATCCGAAAGTGGGATTAAAAATTCCTTAAATGTGAAGTCGGCTTTAAGTGATAGTGCCGGAAATAAATATATTTTTGGCGTTGATTCCGGAAAATTTTGGGGAAATTTCATGTATAGTAATGCTAAAATTAATTTTGTTGTCGGTAAAATTGTGCTTATTCCGAATCATGCTGTTTTTGATTTAACCGTTAATGGTAATAAGCTTGAATTGTCTGTTTATGACGGGGATGTGTATACGGGACTTTTGAGCGAGAATGTTTCCGTGAATGAATATGTTGATGGATACAGCCCGATTTTTATGAATCGTCTTCTTGTTCCAAAAGACACTCATATATCCATCAATCTTAATAAAATCAATGACGATCTTTCAAAGCTTCTGTATTCTAAATTGGTTAAAGAATTCAAGTATTCCGCGATTCCGGATGAGCAGAGAGAGTCCGATTTTGTTTCTTCAAATATTTATAATGACAAAAAATATTCCGAGAATCTTAAGCAAGAATTTATTTCCGATAATCTCTTTAAGGGGGCTTTCTTGGGAGACACGGTTGATAAAGGTGGATTTCTTTTGAGCGTAAAAGAGTTTTTAACTTTTATGCCCGATAAAAAAAATGAGATGATGATCAATCGTCTTTTCTATTTTTTAGATGGTGCGATTTTCTATGCGTTGAAAGGGAATGACGATTTGAGCAAAGCAATGCTGGATAATTTTAGCGAGTACAGTTTGTCTGTTCCGGATGATGTCGTTAACAGTTCCGAGTATATCTCAAGGTTTGATGGTTCCGTGCAAAATTTGTTTTTGTTCGGATTGGAAGAAAAGCCTTATAAAATTTTCAGATTTCTCCTTGAAAAAAAACTTTCATCCAAAAGAAATTTGGATGATTTGAAAAACACTGTAAATTTATTCTGGCTTGGTGTTTATAAAGGGCTTGGTTCAGGGAGAATTTATGCGGCCGATGCTTTGGATTCTTACTATAAATATTTTGATAATCCTATGTTTCTCCAGTCCGATCCTCTTTTTTATAAAAATTATATAACGTATCAGAATCAGCTTTTTGATAATCTTTTTCTGAGATATTCGTTGTTTTATAAAGACGGATATTTTGCGATGAAGGATGCTTTGGAACAGAAATTGCTTAAACTTTATCCCGAAGGATCGCTTAAAGATGAATTGCGTCAGGCCCTTATAAATAATAAAATTGGATTTCTGAAGCGTTTGATGAAATTTTTCTTTGATGGAGAAGTTGATGTCGCTGAGGCCAAAAATATAGTTTCCGCTCTTGTTGAAGAGGCTAATTCTCTTATGCCCGCAAGCGCTTCCGAGGTCGCGGTTACAACTCTTTTTGAACAAGAACTTAAAGATATAGGTGATTTTTGGGGATATTTAAACAGCCCGCAGTATTACAGCGGTAATTTATATGGGACAAATCATAAGGATAGATATAAGGTTTATATTGATGAGAAGCAGAAAATCTGGAGTTTTATAAATGTAAAAGAGGATATTCTTGGAAAAAACAGTATGGCTAAAGAGCAAACGGCAGATGAAGTGAGTAAAGAAATTATTGATGTTTTGAGTAAAGTTGAAGATTTGAAAGATGTTAAAATAGGGGAGATTAAAGACGTGAATCAAAGATATGTCGATATTTCCGCTGTTATCGGCGGATATCCGTTTAAAGCTTCCTATGATAGGGATAAAAACATTGTGAAAGATATTTATGCTTATGACTCTCTTATTTCCGATCGTCCCGTGAAGTTAGATCAACTGTTAAATTTATTAAAGCAGAAATTTGCTGAAATTGCTCCGAATGTTCTTCAGTCCGATCAGCCTTTGTCCGAGGAAACTTATGCCGAGAGATATGCCAGAATATATGTTTCCAAGATTGTGACCGATGCCGGTTTTGACGCGGATATGGATAAAGTTCAAATTGTGGACAAATTGAATGCGGTTTACAGATTGGATAAAATTCAGCTAAAAGGGTATGACGACGTGTTTGTTACATTTGATTTAATTATGAATGGTGAAACCGCCACAAATGTATTTTTGTCCACCAAAGGGAATCCTATTGTCATGAATGGCAAATATACTCTTGAGGAGTTGAAGGCTTTGGTAATGGCTGAAAGTACTTTTTCTACAGGGGTAAAAAGGTAGGGTGCTTATAAAAAAGTGGTATTTTTTTTGGGGTATGCTAGAATGCTTCTGCTTTAAAAAGCATGCTGGTTGATTTTATGCTTATTTTATGGAAGATGCTGTAAAAAATTATAGCGCGGATCAGATTCAAGTTCTTGAGGGTTTGGCCGCCGTGAGGAAAAGACCCGGTATGTACATAGGTTCAACCGACGTTACAGGTCTTCATCATTTGGTTTGGGAAATTGTTGATAATGCCATTGATGAAGCGATGGCCGGTTTTTGTAATGAAATTACTGTTATTATGCATAAAGACGGGAGTGTTTCCGTTGAGGATAATGGTCGCGGAATACCTGTTGATAAACATAAAAAAACAGGCAAATCCGCTCTTGAAACCGTTTTAACGGTTTTGCATGCCGGCGGGAAATTTGGGGATGGTGGTTATAAAGTTTCCGGCGGTCTTCACGGCGTGGGGGTCTCTGTTGTAAATGCTCTTTCCGTAAAAATTATCGCGGAAGTTTATAGAGATGGGAATGTTTACAGTCAGGAATATCATCGCGGCGATGCTGTCGCCGATGTTAAGGTTGTTGGGAAAACGGACAAGATGGGAACAAAGATTACTTTTTATCCCGATGATAAGATTTTTGATACGCTTGAGTTTGATTTTCAAACGATAGTAAGTCGTCTTAGACAGCAGGCTTATCTTACAAAAGGAGTTACTATCTCACTTTTTGACGAAAAGGATGATAAAAAAACAATGTTCTATTTTGAAGGTGGAATAAAATCTTATGTTGAGCATTTAAATAAGAGCAAGGAAGTTTTGGATGGAGTTTTTTATGTTGAGAAAGAGGTTCCGGAAGGAATTGTTGAAGTTTCTTTACAATACAATAATTCTTTTCAGGAAATTATCTATACTTTTGCCAATAATATTCATACTGTTGATGGGGGAATGCACCTTACCGGTTTTAAATCGGCTTTAACCAGAACGATAAATAATTATGCCAGAAGTTTTGAATTGTTGAAGGAAAAAGATGATAATTTGCTTGCTGAGGATGTTAGGGAAGGGCTTACCGCCGTTGTTTCCGTTAAGCTTGCCGATCCTCAATTTGAAGGACAAACCAAAGGAAAGCTTGGTAACGCTGAAATGAGAACTGCCGTTGAAACCGTTTTTGGAGATGCTTTTAGCCAATATCTTGAAGAAAGTCCTTCCGACGCGAGAGCTATTATTGGGAAATGTCTGCTTGCCTCGCGCGCGCGTTTGGCTGCTCGTGCCGCTAGAGATACGGTTATAAGAAAAGGTATTCTTGAAGGCATGACTTTGCCGGGGAAATTGGCTGATTGTTCAAGCAAGGATCCTTCAAATTCGGAGCTTTTTGTTGTCGAGGGAGATTCCGCCGGAGGCAGTGCCAAGCAAGGAAGAAATAGGGAAACGCAAGCCATTCTTCCTCTTAAAGGTAAAATTTTGAATGTTGAGCAATCCAGACTTGATAAAATTTTGGCCAATAATGAGGTGAAGAATCTTATAATCGCGCTGGGTGTTGGTATTGGTGAAAGTTTTGATATTCAAAGACTTCGATACCATAAAGTTGTGATAATGTCCGGCTTATCGATGGGGGATATATCTATATCGCGCAGCCGCCTCTTTATAAAATCGCTCAAGGGAAATCAGTGAAATATGCTTATAGCGATAATGAAAAGGATAAAATCACCTCTGAAATGGCTAAAGACGCGAGATATTCCATTCAGCGATATAAAGGTCTTGGAGAAATGAATGCCGATCAGCTTTGGGAAACAACCATGGATCCCGAGAACAGGTTTTTGCTTAGAGTTACGATTGAAGATGCGGAAAGAGCAAACGCGGTTTTTGATACTTTGATGGGAGCGGAAGTTTTGCCGAGAAAGAAGTTTATTCAAGCTTATGCTAAAAAGGTTAAGAACCTGGATATATAAAACTTCCCTTGTGTTTTGTAAAAGTATCAATATAATTCTTTTGCTTAATGTTAATATTTTATGCGCGTTACGGTTTGGAAAAACGAGAAAGAATCCAATGAAAGGGCGATAGCTCGTTTCAATAAAAAGGTTCAAGCAAGCAGAAAACTTGTTAAAGTTAGAAGTGAAAGATATCATTCCAAGGATGTTAGAAAGGCTAAACAACGGCAAGCCGCTGTGATGCGAGAAGTTTATAGGGCGGCAAAAGAGAAAAATAAATTTTATTAATGGGGAGTGTTGAATTAATATCATCTACTGTGTTGTCGAAAAATTTTGATTCTCATGTACCGTTTGTACACTAAAGAATCAAAATTTTTCTGTCGCCTTGTATCTGATATTAATTCAAACACTCCCTAAATGGTTATCGCGGGCCTCTTAAAAAAAGCTGTCGAGTCC
>JACROX010000102.1 GCA_016214225.1 Candidatus Peregrinibacteria bacterium
CCTTCACTGCTTACTGGATAATTACCTTATACAAAAGTTTCCCTAAATATCAAGTTGGCATAGGCGCCCAATATTGAGGATGCGTAAACAAAAATGCTACAAGAATAATTAGACAGATCACTCCAAAAATAAAACCAATCCACATACTTTTCGGGATTTTACTGATCATAAGACCGTATTAAATATACAAAATGGGCACGTTACAATTTGTACATAAATAAACACAAACGTAGAGCCCAAGAATAAAATACTTGGAATAATAATTCCAAGCACAAAACCGACACAAAAATATATGATATCTCTAATCTTCATAAATATTTATTACATCTTCAATATTAATTTCTATTTCAAAGTTTTTTAAAATCGTCGCAGCCTCTAAAACGTCAGCCATATGTACGCCAACCCATATTGGACTTATTTCATAAGCCTTGGAATCAAAATCATAGACATCAAATAGCCTGAATTTTATACCATACCTGTTCTGTCCTTTTTGAACAGCCTCATATTCAATTTTTTTTATTCCATGTAAAGAAAATTGTAAATCGCTACTGTCAAAATTAATATTCAATCCTTTACTTTCATCTCCAAAATAGACTTGTCCATTTAAAATATCTTGTTTAACCTGACTTTTAACAATAGCAAGAATTTTCTTATATGCTTGATCCATTTTTATTGCAGAAACTAAAGAATTATTGTTACTAAAAACCAATTTATCGGGAATACCCGACAATGAATGTTGTAAAAAATCACTGGAATATCTATATCTTGCAAGTGAAAAACCTTTTATTAATGATTCCAGTATTAATTTATAAAATCCTAATTTGATTTTTTCCGATATATCGCTGTTGAGCCAAGCGCTAATGCCCTCAAACAGTTCTATACAAATGGAGACGTTTGGTTTTTCATCGTACCAAAATTCGATAGAATCCTCCAAAAATTCAAAATTTTCAGAACTAATATTCAGCGATTTACTTTGTCCGTTATTTAAATCTCCGGAAAAATAAAAATTCTGATATTTTTTAGAAGTAGGAGATTTTGCATTTTTTAATATCTTACCATTAACAATTATTTTTAGATTATCACCATCAGTATCTCCTTTTTGTTTAGCACTTTTGCAGATGGAGGAAATAGAAAAATTTTTCGGCTTAACGCCTAAAAATACAAAACTCATCCATGGCAGACCTTTTTTATCAATTCTAATCCCGTGGGGTGGGAACAAGTCTTTTAAGTTAAACTGCTCTCCTTCTTTCATCTGAAAAACTTTAATTTCTTGTAACAAAGGAGTCTCATCAGCGTAAAATTTAATAAGGTGTTTCCCCTTTTGCAATTCACAGAAGAAATAAATTGTTTTTGTGCCTCCCTTCAAACTGGCTCCATCCCAAGAAGAGGCGGTTCCAAAACCCCTCCATGAAGTTTGTTCATCATGTATTTCATATTTTCCAAATTCATAATCATCAAGAATCAATCGTAAATCATCATCATCGGTAGATCGATTTTGCTTGGCATTCTTAGCAGAAGCCATGACGCTTATAACATATTTTCCGTTATCAAGCACGTCAAAAAAAGTATCTGCCCCTGACCAGTGATAAATATTGCCACCGGGAGCCACTGGAAAGTTTATTCTAGAGAAACGTTCTTCCATAACCACTCACAATTTACAAAATCAAAAAAAAACTTAAGTAGTACCTACTATATAAATCTATACATTCCCCCCATAAAAACATTCCCAAAAAACCACTGCAAAATCAAATACGCGATAATGCCGACAAGCATAGCCACAATCGCGTCTTCTTTTTTCAGCTTCTGATAGCCAATCAACATGTTATAAGCCACGACAAAAAGCCAAACGAGCATCACTAACCATATCATGTTAAGCACCTTAAAAGGATCCAAAATATTTAAGAAAGCGATAACAAAAACAGGAATGGAAAACCACGCGACAGCAGAACAATAAGACAATATTCTAAAAACGCCTTCCGTATTGCCGGCTCCGGAAAATGACTTTTTCGCGAGAAAACCAATTACAAACATACACCCAAGAAGAGACAGCGGCGGAATAATCATCGGCCAAAACAAAAAACGAGAAAACATCGCGCCAAGCCCCTGAGGAAAATTCAAAGAGACAAGGATAAGATTTAAAACAACGGGAACACCCAAAAATAGGCCTCCATACATCGTCGCGGATTTTCTTTCACTCACAATCGTCATTGTATGGACATCAAACTTAAGAATTTTAAAAGAATCCTTAACTTCACCCGCAAATCCACTAATAAATACATTTAATTTATTCATACATTTTTAATATACATTTTTTGAGAAAAGGTCAACCAAATCAAGATAAAAACCATTCACAAAATCAAAATTCTCATCGCTCTTCATGAGAGTGAGATCATGTTCATCGGTAAGTCCGGTCTTACGTTTAACTTTTATTAAAAACTTGCCACCATCTTTTTTATTTTCTTTTTGGGATGAATCAAAACTTCCATTATTTATCAAATCCAACACTTTCTCGAAACGATCAAAAAACTCGCCTCCGACAAGCCCTTTGGAACCCGGAATATCACTTGAAGAGTTATCCTTTTTCACATATTTAACATCCAGTGTTCGTGATTCATAGTTGGGTATAATCTCAACTTTCGATTGAGAATACTCACTCTTCGGAACATTTCCGTCATCCACATAAAAAGTGACAAGACTCGCGTCATAAGATTTCTTGAACAGATCAAAACTACAAGCGGAAAAAAACAAGCCCGCAAGAATAAAAAGACCGACTACAACCTTTCCCTTCATAAGATGATGAGTTAAAACAACATTATCTAACCACACTCTAAGCAAAAGAGCAAGACAGGTTTTTCGGAGATTCCATAATATCGAGAGAATTTTAAGAAGATTTTTATTTCTCTTTCTTTTCAGCCGATTCGGCAGAAGCGGCACCCTCAACAGGAACAGCACCGGCTTCCCCTTCAACAGAAGCGGCAACTTCGGCCTTAACCTCCACTTCCTCAGCTCTAGGAGCGGAAACAGCGGCAACCACGTCTTCCGGATTATGAAGAACGGTTATCCCTTTTGGAATATTCAAATCTTTAACACGAATATAAGTATGAAAATCAACAAGAGGCTCAATGCTGACTTCAATATTATGAATAAGATCTTTTGGAAGACATTTAATGCTAATCTCATCCAATTGAGACGTAAACGATCCTCCAAGCTCCTTTACGGCGGGAGCGACACCAACAAACACAAGAGGGATTTCAGCCTCTATTTCCTTATCCATTCTGACATTTATAAAATCAATATGAGCGATTTTATCGGTCGTCGGATTGTATTGCACCTCATGCACAAGGACATCAGGCCCTTCTTTGCCGTCAATATTAAGCTTTATGACAGTGTTGGTTCCGGCTTTAATAAACGCCCTTCTGA
Organism: Candidatus Peregrinibacteria bacterium; assembly: GCA_016214225.1. GTDB lineage: Bacteria > Patescibacteriota > Gracilibacteria > UBA1369 > LOWO2-01-FULL-3 > JACROX01. The sequence goes on from JACROX010000102.1 coordinate 3,421, forward strand.
AAGTTTGGTAATCAATCTGAACGGATTTATTCTCAACCCCGCTGCCGTAATACTCCGCGGGAATAAGATTCTCCGCCAGAAGATCCTTGGCCTTTTTGGTTTTATCTCTGGACGAAACGTCCAATGCGACTATATCCATAAATACCTCTGATAATTATAAACTTGCTGGCGAATTGTAGAGGAAACACCCTCTTTGCGCAATAGAATTTTTATGCTAGATTAAACCTCGTACTTAACAATCAAAAAAATGTTCGACAAAGCAAAAAACCTATACAAACTGCAAAAACAAGCCAGAGACATAAAACATAAATTGAAAAATACGCATATCGAAGCGGAAGAAGGCGAAGTTATCGTAACAATAAACGGCGAGCAGGAAGTGGTAAAAATAGAAATAAAGTCAGAAACGATTTCGGACAAAAATAAACTCGAGAAAGATCTCGAAAAAGCCCTGAACAAGGCCATAAAAAAATCACAGCAAATAGGCGCCGAACTCATGAAAGATGTTATGGGAGATTTTAATTTCCCCGGAGCGGGGGCGTAAAGACATGGAAACTCATTCCACCAAAACAAGAAAAATAATTTTAATTGTTTGCTCGATAATTTTAGCGGCAAGCATTTTTATTTATTCAAAATATCAATCGTATTTAAAAACATCTGTCGATCCATTGGATACGACAAAAATATCTTTCATAATAAAACACGGACAATCGGTAAGAGAAATCGGCGATAGCCTGAAAGAAAAAGGCTTAATCAGAAGCAGTATGGCTTTTTATATATATGTAAGAACTCACGGATATGAAAAAGATTTAATCTCGGGAAGATTCTTTTTAAATAAATCGATGACAATTCCGGAAGTGTCCATAACGCTAATCGATCCGAAAAAAGCTGAATTTATAATTACGATTCAAGAAGGACTGACAATAAAAGACATAGAGAAAAAACTGATCGATCTTGGGGCCGCAAAAGAAGGAGAATTTATTTCCGCCGTAAAAAATTTCAACGGATGGCAATATTATCCGTTTTTATCAAAGGAGAATCAGCTGAAACTCGCTATTCCCCTTGAAGGATACATTTATCCTGATACTTATTTTTTAGATCCATCCACGTTCAAACCGGGGAAATTAATATATCTCGGTCTGGATAATTTTGAAAAAAAGTGGACAAAAATATTGGAAGGGGAAACGACAAAAGGAATGCTGGCAAGTAACAGCATGCAAGAAATAATAACCATGGCATCGATAGTGGAGAAAGAAGTTCAAAAAAAATCGGATAGAGAAATAGTCGCTGGAATACTATGGAAAAGACTTTTGAAAAACTGGACGCTCGGCGCGGACGCGACATTGTTATATGAGAAAGAAAATAGAACTATAACAGAGGCGGATATAAATTCGGATTCAAAGTATAACACAAGAAAAAATAAAGGACTGCCACCGGGCCCGATAGGAAATCCGGGAACAGACAGCATTCTGGCGACAATTTATCCGAAAGAAACTCCCTACTGGTTTTACCTCACAAATCCGGAAAATGGCGAAACAATCTACGCCCAAACAAACGAAGAACAAAACAC
>JACROX010000112.1 GCA_016214225.1 Candidatus Peregrinibacteria bacterium
ATAAATTACTTAATGCTGGAAGGTAAAAAATCCACGGCAAGAAAAATTTTCAACAACACGTTAAAAATAATAAGCAAAAAAACCTCGGGTGATCCGGAAAAAATATTTAAGATAGCGATTGAAAATGTAAAACCTCAGATTGAAATAAGAGCTAAAAGAATCGGAGGCGCGGTATATCAAATTCCGACCGAAGTTAAGCCGGATAGACAACTGGCAGTCGCGTTCAGATGGTTGATCGGCGGAGCAAGAGGGAAAAAAGGCGCTCCTATGGCGGAGAAATTGGCAAGCGAACTGATAGATGCTTCGAACGAACAAGGATCGGCTTTCAAAAAGAAAGAAGACACTCATCGAATGGCTCAAGCAAATAAAGCCTTCGCTCATTTAGCAAGATACTAACAAAGTTACAATGTCTGAAGATCTTAAGCTGTTAAGAAATATCGGAATTATTGCCCATATTGACGCGGGAAAAACCACCGTTACGGAACGCGTGCTTTTTTACACGGGAAAAACTTACAAAATAGGTGAAGTGCATGAAGGCGCGGCGGTTATGGATTGGATGGAGCAAGAAAGAGAAAGAGGAATAACAATCACATCGGCCGCGACAACATGTTTTTGGGAACCGCCAAACAGCCCAAAACACAAAATCAACATTATCGACACTCCGGGCCACGTTGACTTCACTGTTGAAGTTGAAAGATCTCTTCGAGTTCTTGATGGAGGAGTAACGGTTTTCGACGGAGCGATGGGAGTTGAACCACAATCTGAAACGGTATGGAGACAAGCCGATAAATATAATGTTCCCCGCATCGCGTTCATAAACAAAATGGACAAAATCGGAGGAGATTTTTACAAAAGCTTGGATAGCATTCACACAAGACTGAATCCTCACGCGGTAGCCATACAGCTTCCTATCGGAGCCGAAAAAGAATTCAAAGGAGTCATCGATCTTGTTGAATTGAAAGCTTACGAATTCACCGGAGAAAAAGGAGAAAAAATAACGGAAATCGCGATTCCTGAGGACATGAAAGATAAAGTAAAACAATACAGATCAACACTTATAGAAAAAGTTGCCGACCACGATGATGGAATAATGGCGAAATTCCTCGACGACAAAGAAGTAACAACAGAGGAATTAAAAGCTGGGATAAGAAAAGCAACCGTGAAAGTAGGCATATTCCCTGTTCTCTGCGGAACAGCGCTTCAAAACAAAGGAGTTCAATTAATGCTGGACGCGGTTTGCTGGTATCTTCCAAGCCCAATGGATACCCCTCCGATAAAAGGAAAAGATCCAAGAACGGACGAAGAAATAATAATAAAATCGGATGAAAACGAACCGTTCACGGCGCTTGCTTTCAAAATCGCGACAGACCCGTTTGTCGGAAGTCTTTGCTATTTTAGAGTTTATTCGGGCAAGCTTGAATCCGGCAGTTACATTTTAAATGCTTCAAAAGACAGTAAAGAAAGGGTTGGACGTATTTTGCAAATGCACGCGAACTCAAGGGAAGAAATCAAATTGGTAAGAGCCGGAGATATCGCCGCGCTTGTCGGGATGAAAAGCACGACAACCGGGAATACTCTTTGCGACTTAAAAAGACCGATATTGCTTGAATCAATAACATTTCCCGAACCTGTTATCAGAATTGCAGTTGAACCGAAAACAAAAGCCGATCAAGAAAAAATGGGAATGGCTCTTCAAAAACTTGCCGAAGAAGACCCAACTTTCAGGGTCAAAACGGACGAAGAAACCGGACAAACGATTATCGCCGGAATGGGAGAACTTCATTTGGATATAATAGTGGATCGCATGAGAAGAGAATTTAAAGTTGAAGCAAATGTCGGCGCTCCTCAAGTTGCTTACAGAGAAACAATCACAAAAGAAAAATCAATGGAAGAAAAATACGCGAAACAGACGGGAGGTCGCGGTCAATATGGACACGTATTCTTGAAAATCACCCCGCAAGAACCCGGGAAAGGTTATGAATTTAAAAGTTCTATTGTTGGAGGTAAAATTCCAAAAGAATTTATCGGGCCGATAGATAAAGGAATTCAGGAAGCAATGACACGAGGAATTTCAGCAGGCTATCCGGTTGTTGACGTAAAGGCGGAACTTTTCGATGGAAGCTTCCATGATGTGGACTCTTCGGAAATGGCTTTCAAAATCGCCGCGTCAATTTGTTTTCAAAATGCCGCGAAACAAGCAAATCCTGTTATCCTTGAACCGATCATGAAAGTTGAAGCCATCTGTCCCGAAGAATATTTCGGAGATGTAATGGGTGATATAAACGCGAGACGAGGACAAATTCAGGAAACCGGAGACAGAAGTTTAATAAAATTCATAAAAGCGGACATCCCTCTTTCTGAAATGTTCGGATACGCTACAGATTTAAGATCAATGACACAAGGACGCGGAAACTACACAATGGAATTCGGCCACTACGAAAAAGTCCCAACAAATATCGCTGAAGCGATAATCGCCAAAAGAGCCGGCGAAAAACCTGCAAGATAAAAATCACCTTGCATATATAAAAAAATTCCTATAGCATTTGCCGCGCTGACTAATCAGCACTAACTATTTTAATAAACCTAAATATATGGCAGAAGGAGTATTCGTCAGAAACAAACCGCACGTTAATGTAGGAACAATCGGACACGTTGACCACGGTAAAACAACCTTGACAGCCGCTATCACAGTTGTAGCGTCCAAGAAATACGGAGGGCTGAACAAAGCCGTCGCGTACGATCAAATTGATAACGCGCCCGAAGAAAAGGAAAGAGGTATTACCATTGCCACATCTCACCAAGAGTATGAAACTCCAAAGAGACACTACGCTCACGTTGACTGTCCGGGACACGCCGACTATATCAAAAACATGATTACCGGCGCGGCTCAGATGGATGGCGCGATACTCGTAGTTTCCGCCGCAGACGGACCAATGCCTCAAACACGAGAACACATACTTTTGGCAAAACAGGTAAATGTTCCATACATTATTGTTTTCATGAACAAAATGGATATGGCCGATCCTGAAATCGCGGAACTTACGGAAATAGAAATCCGCGAACTGCTAAACAAATATGGATTCCCCGGCGACAAGACGCCTATTATTAAAGGTTCCGCGTTGAAAGCTCTTGAAAATTCGGATGACGAAGCCGCTACAAAACCTATTCTAGACCTACTTGAAGCTCTGGACACATATATTCCCGATCCTGTTCGTGAACTTGATAAGCCATTTTTAATGCCTGTTGAAGACGTTTTCTCCATCAAAGGCAGAGGAACGGTCGCGACTGGAAGAATTGAACAAGGAGTTGTAAAAATAAATGAAGAAGTTGAATTGGTTGGAATCAAACCAACTGTAAAAGTTGTGGTAACAGGAGTTGAAATGTTCAAGAAAACTCTGGACCAAGGACAAGCCGGAGACAACGTGGGACTTTTACTCCGAGGTATTGAAAGGGAAGAAATTGAAAGAGGACAAGTAATGGCAAAACCTGGGACAATTACTCCTCACACGAAATTCGATTCAGAAGTTTATATTTTGACAAAAGATGAAGGAGGAAGACACACTCCATTTTTCAAAGGATATAAGCCACAATTCTACATCCGTACAACAGACGTAACCGGAAACGTAGAGCTTCCAGCGGACGTGGAAATGGTTATGCCCGGAGACACTGTAAAGATGGTAATTACACTTGGATGTCCAATCGCTCTCGATCAAGGAACAAGATTTGCCATTCGTGAAGGAGGCAAAACCGTTGGAGCAGGGGTAGTAACTAAAATTGTTGAGTAAAACAAGGAATCATAAGTGATCTCTAAAAACATGGCTGTAAAACAAAAAATCCGCATAAAGATAAAATCTTTCGACCACAAAGTAATAGATGAAACGACAAAACTAATCATCGATACCGCCGAAAGAACAGGAGCAATAATCGCCGGACCGATTCCGCTCCCAACCAAAATAGACAAATTCACAGTCAATAAATCCACGTTCGTTCACAAAAGATCACGTGAACAATTTGAAATGCGCACGCATTCTCGACTAATCGACATCCGAGAAACAACTCCGAAAACAATAGAATCTCTTTCAAATCTCAGCCTCCCCGCGGGTGTCCAAATAGAAATAAAAATGCTCGCTGAGGATTAGAAAATTTCTATTGACTACCCAAAATTCAATCTGTATATTCCCTCTGCACTTGACTTTGATAAGTTAACAGAGCATGGAAGGGTTTCACCGAAAATCTTTTCACGCCACCCGCTAAGCGGGATTAACCCCTATAAATTATGTCAGGAATAATCGGTAAAAAAATAGGAATGACTCGTCTCATTCAAGACGACGGCCGCGTGATCCCGATTACTGTTGTGAAATGCGATCCAAATGAAGTCGCACAAGTAAAAACAGTTGAAAAAGACGGATATCCGGCGATAGTCCTGGGTTTTGATGCGCTTAAGAAACCAACAAAAACTGTCAGATATCGCCATCTAAGAGAATTCAA
>JACROX010000042.1 GCA_016214225.1 Candidatus Peregrinibacteria bacterium
GCAGATCGTATAAAGAGTTATTTTTGAAAATTGGAAAATATATGAGATACTACAATCACGAAAGAAAACAGTGGACCAAAAACAAGATGACACCTGTTGCATACAGAGATCATCTTCTAGTCAAGGTCGAGGGTTAGGGGGTTCTAAAGTGTCTACTAAATGGGGTACGGATCACACATGGGGTACGGATCAGTTTGTGTTGTCGATATATCCTGTGTTACGATTCGGATGCTATTTGTTAATTCTAATTTTATGAAAAAATTAAAGGTTGTTTCGGTCGCGTGTATTTTGGCGGCTGGTTTTATTTTGGTTGGTTGTTCGCAAAAAACTGAGCCGGTTGCTACTCCAAATACTGATACTGTAAAGACGGAATCTTCAAAAAAACTTGATGTCCCAAAATTTGACAGTATGGATGCTTATGTAGATTTTGCGCTTAATAATCCTTCCGCTAAGGACTTTGTACGAACTTCGGTTCCTGCAGGATTTAATTATATTCCTGTCGGAGGAGATAAAACTCAAAAGATGAATTATGGCGTTGGTAAGACCAATAAGGTTGTTGCTCTTTATAGCGATTATGCACTTTTTGCGCCCGGTTCTTCCGGTAGTGGGAATATGAGTGACCCTATAAATTTTTATTTGGAGATTGAAGGTAATTTTTATGGACCATTTATAGGAACTCTTGCGATGACCGAATAAATATGGAGGTTAAATGTGAAATTTCCGGTCGCAGTTTTGAGGTTTCTAAGCATGAAATGGTGCTGAGGAAAAAGTTTGGATTTGGAGATAGTCTGCCGAAAGTTTTGCCTAAGTATCGTTTCCAATATCTTGGGGCTTTTTGGCCGCAGTGGAATTTGCATAAGAGAAAATGCGATAAGACCGGTAAGCAGATTATCTCCGTTTTTCGTCCGGATTGTGTTTATCCTGTTTGGAAAAGGGAAGAATGGTTTGAAAATAGTAATCCACCGTTAAAAGACTTTGATCCTTCTGTGTCATTTTTTGAGCAGGCCTGGGAATTGTTTCAAAAATGTCCGATTCCACATGTTTTTGAAAATCATAATCATAATTGTGAATATACCGATGACTGGCACTACAGCAAAAATTGTTACCTCTGCTATTCGGGTCAATATAGCGAGGATTGTACCTATTGCTATGAATGCGATCATTGCAAGAATATACACTACGGCGTTTCTGCTTTTTATTCGGAACTATGTTTTGATCTGATAAATTCCACTAACTGTTTTAATAGTTTGTTTTTATTGAATTGCAAAATGGTGAGTGACTCTGCCTTTATGTATGACTGTCGCGATTGTAGTAATTGCCTTTTTTGTTTTAATCTTCGCAATAAAAGCTATTGTTTTGGCAACAAACAACTTTCAAAAGAAGAATTTGAGAAACAAAAAGCTATGTGAAATTTCACATCCAGAGAAACTTATGAAAAGGCAAAAGAATTTTTCAGTAAAATGATGTTGATGACTGCATGGCATAGAGCTTTGCAGATTGAGCAGTGCGAAGATTCTTCAGGTAATTTCATTAGACAATGTAAGGACTGTGAAAATTGCTATTTGCTTTCAAAACATGAAAATTGTGCCAATGATTGTTTTTCCGGACCTGATGCTAAGGCGACTTTGGATTCGATTGGAACTGTCGGCGGCGAGCTAACTTTTATGACTTCGCTACCGGTTTTTTCTTATTATGCGATATTCTCTTTTAGCGTTTCCCACTGTAAACTTGTCGAATATTGCGCTTATCTCCAAAATTGTCATTATTGTTTTGGATGCTGTGGACTGGTGAATAAAAAATATTGTATTTTCAATAAACAATATTCAGAGAAAGAATATAAAATTTTGCGTGAAAAAATAATTTCACAGATGAAGAACAACGGTGAATGGGGTGAATTTTCCCCCGGTTATTTTGCTCCCAATCCTTACGAAGAAAGTTTTTCCGGATTTCATTTTCCGATAGATAAGCCAAAAGATCTTGGATTTAGGGAAGGCGGACAGGTGGAGAGAAAAAATGTGAAAACCGCCGAAATTAAAATGATTCCGGATACTTACAATGAATTAAATCCCGAAAAAGAAAAATGGCTAACTGAACAAATTTTCTGGGATGGAAAATACAAGAGATCTTTTCAAATTACTAAAAAGGACATTGAGTTCGCTAAGAAAATAAAAGGACCATTGTCTCATAATTACTATGTTCATCGCTTGCAGGATAACTTTTTGTGGATGCCATTTAATGGCGAACTTCGTGATGCGGTTTGCGCGAAATCTGGAGAAAAAATTAAAACTAATTGGCCGGCGAAATTTGATGGGAGAATTTTGAGTGAGAGAGAATATCTGAATGTGGTAAAATAATTGTGTCGGTACTAGACTTTGTATCCCAGCCAAAGATACTGTCTAACTTGTAATTATTTGTAAAACAATATACCCACAATCTTCGGGCACGTTTTGTTGACAGTGATGAGCAAAATGCTACATTGGTGATGTAATTGAATTTTATATGCGAAATCAATTTTGTCCCAATGTGTCTTGTCCGTTTTATGGTGAAATTTTGGAAGGCAATGTTGTTATGCATGGCCGATATCTGTTTGGACAATTGAGCCTGAATCTCTTGAGGAAACTGCGTATTTTCGCACAAGTCAGGTACTAAGACATTCCGATTGCGGAAAAATTATTGGAGAATTGCCGACGCCATGGCTGACATTATAAAAAGTTTTTTGTCGAGTTTTTGGTGGATGATTATGGAGGTTCCCAAAATATGTTTCGTTTGCTTTGTTCTTTTGGTACTATGCCTGTGATTTATTTTTAACCTCCTTGTCTTATGAAAAAAATATTTTTTGTTTCGGTTTTGTTTGTGTTTTTAGCGTTTAACGGTTGCGCGAAATCGGGAAATGTTGAAGTTAAGAAGGTGGCTAATGAGTCTCAAAAAGTTTCTAACGAGACACAAAAACAAGAATCTTCCAAAAAGGAATTATATAAAAATGAAAAGTATGGTTTTTCGTTGGAGTTTCCAAGTACATGGATGCCGATTGAGGAAAAAAATAAAGGACCTTTCTTGGAAGAATATGATGTGGATACTTTTAAATTAACCAATAAAGATCTTGAGGTGGCGAAAATAGGTAATACCTCTTTTTATCTGAAGTCTATGGATATCGGGGTTGTTGAGTTGAAAGATGTTGAGAAAAGAAAGCATCTTACTTTTGAAGGGGCAACAATGGAGCCTTTGTATAAAGAATTTCTTGGAAAAAATGACAAATATGCGTTTTTTCATGATACGGCGTTGTTATATATGTATCCTTATGCTTGCAATAATATTGAAGGTCCCGAAGAAGCTAAATTATGTGATAAGTATAAACCGACCTATGAAGAGGGTCAGGATATCGTGAAGAGTTTTAAGGCGATTTGACAGTTTGTCGGCCGATTTTATTAATTATTTCCTATGGAATTTTTATTCAGGCTTATCTTTGACGGAAGAATTCCGTTTATGTCTTTCATAAGAAAATTGCTTTATGTCTTGGCTTTTTCTCCTCTCGTATTTTTGATTTTTTATTATAATCACTATAAAGATTTTGCTTCTTACGGATGGGGGATGCTTGTCGCGGTGATGCTTATTAGGCCGCTTGCAGATGTGTTTACGGATCTAAGAATTCTGAGAACTTTAGTGTCCCTGAGAAGGCAGTTTGGTATTTTTACCGGATTTCTCCTTCTTTCTCACGCGGTTGGGTTTTTCGTGTCGAATCAGATTTCATTTTTGGCTCCATTGAGTGATTCAAATTTCTGGGATTTCAGCGGATATATAAGCTGGGGACTTTTAGGTATTATTGCCGCGATTCCCGTTCTTATCACTTCCAATAATTTCTTTATACGGATTTTGAAATCGCGTTGGAAGACGCTACAAAGATTAACTTATCTTCTGTTTATCTTTGGCGGAATTCATATATATATGTTAAGGGGAAGGACGGATGTTTTGGTTCATATCGGGATTGTCGCTTTCTTTTGGGTGTTGGCGCTTTTTGGTGTGAAAATTAAAATGAATTATCGTAAATAGCGAATTACCGGTTTATGCCTGTTTGCTATTTTAGTGATTTCGTGTTATTGTCAACGTCCGTAATTAATATAATTTATGCGAAATCCGATATTTTCGTTAATGAGATATTCGTGGAAGTATGCCGTCAATTCCCATTTTAAAATGATTCTTTTTATCATATTTTCGGTGATAGCGAACTTTTTTGTTTTATTTGAGCCTTATGTCTTTGGCCAAATGCTTGAAGAAATTCAGAAAAATGGAGATGGTGTTTTTAGAAATGTTGTCATTTATTTGATTATTCTTGGAGCTTTGCCAATGATTTTTTGGCTTTTCCATGGGGTGTCGCGTGTTTTGGAGAGAACGGTTTCGTATCATATCTTGTTGAATTATCAAAGTGTGTGCTTGCGAACTCTTTTTTCACTGCCTATGGAATGGCATAAAAATAATCATTCCGGTAAGAATATAGACAAAGTGAACAGGGCAGGTATGGCGCTACTCAATTTTACGAGTGACATTTTTGTTGTTGTTGAAATTGCTGTAACGCTTATCGGTTCTTTCGCGCTCTTGTTCTTCATGAAGCCTTATATCGGCCTTATATCCGTCATTGTTCCCACTGTTGCTTTTGGCGTTGTCGTTGTTTTCGATATTGTTTTGTTCAATCAATATAAAAAACTTAATTCTTTTTATAATCAGGTCGGTTCCGCGATACAGGATTATCTTTCGAATGTTTTTACCGTTCTTACGATGCGATTTGAAAAAAGCGCTCTGAATGAGTATGTCAGGCGTTTTATGAGGTCTTTCAGTCTATATAGAAAAAATGTGATTATGAACGAATGTAAATGGGCGAGTGTTACTTTTATAATTACTCTTTTGATTATCGGAGTTTTGGCTTTTGAAATAGTTCGGGATTTGCGCGCGCATCAAGTGATTATAATAGGAACTTTGTACACGCTTTATGCTTATATGCACAGAATAGGCGATAAGTTTTATCAATTCGCGTGGAAGTACAGCGATATAGTTGAACAGGATGCGGCTGTGGCTTCAGCTGAAAATATTTTTGGAGATTATAAGCGTTTGGTTAACAATATTTCCGCCGATGCTCCGGTTAAATGGAAAAGTATCAGAGTTGAAAATTTGAGATTCACATATGAAGATGAACAGAAAATAAAACATCAGATTAAGGATGTTAATCTTGATATTATGAAAGGTGAAAAGATTGCTTTTGTTGGGGAGAGCGGTTGCGGGAAAAGTACCGTTTTGGGTCTTTTGCGCGGTATTTATAAGGCAAGAGGCGGTAATGTTTATGTCGATTCTGAAAAACTTAAACATGGTGTCGCACATTTGTCCGACATAACAACATTGATGCCTCAAGAGCCTGAAATTTTCGAAAATACCATAAAATATAATGTAGCCATGGGGTTTAATATAAGTGACGCGAAGATTCTTAAAATGTTGAAATGGGCAAGATTCGATAGTGTTTTAAAGAAACTTTCCAGTGGGCTTAAAACTAATATTGCCGAAAAGGGAGTTAATTTGAGTGGCGGAGAAAAACAAAGACTTGCTTTGGCTCGCGGTCTTCTTGCTGCTGAAAAAAGCGATATTGTTTTAATGGATGAGCCGACTTCCAGTGTCGATATGCAAAATGAGAGACTTATTTTTGCAAATATTTTTCAAGAATTTCGACATAAAACAATAATAGCCTCCGTTCACAGGCTCAGTCTTTTGCCGATGTTTGATACTGTTTATTATTTTCAGAATGGCAGGATTTTGAAGGTTGAAAGGAAATGAGGTAGTGAATTTCCGGCGACAAATAAATGCTTGAATTTACGGTTGTTAATTGTTAGTATTGCCCCGCTAAAATTTTAACCTTTAAATCTTTCAAGATGTTTTATTCTATTTTCGCCATAAGTTTCGCGAGCATTTTGGTTGCTTATCTCCTTGCTCGCCATGTTTTATCTCAAGATTCCGGTACACCAAAAATGCAGGAAATCGCCGAGGCCATCAGGCAGGGAGCTATGGCTTTTTTGAAAAGACAATATGTTACCATAACCGTTTTGTCTGCTGTTTTAGCTGTTGTTATTCTGGCCGCTTATTATTTTACGGGTAAATTTTCTTATGGATGGCATACCGCGCTCGCGTTTGTTTTAGGGGCTGTTTGTTCAGGTCTTTCAGGGTTCCTTGGAATGTTTGTTTCCGTGAAAGCAAATCTTAGAACAGCTTCCGCGGCGCAAAAAAGTCTTAATAAAGCTTTAAAGATGGCTCTTCGAGGCGGCGCCGTGTCCGGTATTTTGGTTGTGGCTTTGTCACTTCTTGGAGTTGGCGGACTTTTCTTCTTTTATGGAGGGATGGACAATCCGCAGGAGGTTCCTCTTTTACTTGTCGGGTTTGGTTTTGGAGCTTCTTTTGTGGCTCTTTTTGCTCAGCTTGGAGGTGGAATTTACACGAAGGCGGCCGACGTTGGAGCTGATCTTGTAGGTAAAGTTGAAGCTGGAATTCCCGAGGACGATCCTAGAAATCCTGCCGTAATTGCCGATTTGGTTGGAGATAATGTTGGGGATTGCGCGGGTCGTGGAGCCGATCTTTTTGAATCTACCGCCGCTGAAAATATCGGAGCGATGGTGCTTGGAATTACACTTTTTCCCGCTTTTGGGATAAAAGGAATTATTTTCCCGTTGGTGGCTAGAGCTTTTGGGCTTGTAGCTTCCATTATTGGAGTGATGGTTGTTAATATTAAAGAGACTGAAGATCCTTTAAAAGGTCTTAATCGAGGGTATTTTGTAACAACTTTGTTTGCCATTATCGGATTTGGAGTCGCCAGCTATTTTCTTCTTGGGCAATACTGGCTATGGTTTTTCTTTGCCGGACTTGTTGGAATTGCCGCGAGTATCGCGTTTGTTTATATCACTCAATATTACACGGAATATAAATACAGACCTGTTATGGAAATCGCGAAGGCTTCAGAAACAGGAGGCGCTACCAATATCATAAGCGGGTTTGCCGTTGGTCTTGAAAGCACCGGTCTTCCTATTTTGGCTATTTCCGGCGCTCTTTTGGGATCTTATTTCTTGGGAGTCAAATCGGGTCTTGCGGATGGCGGGCTTTATGGCACGGCTGTCGCGACAATGGGAATGTTGGCTACCGCCGCCTATGTTTTGGCTATGGATAACTTCGGTCCCATTACCGACAATGCCGGAGGAATTGTGGAAATGTCAAAGTCTCCCGAGGAAGTCAGAAAGAGAACCGATAGGCTTGATTCCGTTGGAAATACAACGAAAGCTTTAACAAAGGGTTATGCCGTTGGATCCGCCGCTTTGGCCGCTTTTCTTCTTTTTTCGGCTTATCTTCAAGAGGCAAAGCTTACAAGTATTGATCTTGCCAAACCTATAGTGTTTGTTGGAGGGCTTATCGGGGCCGTGCTTGTATTTATTTTCTCGTCATTCGCGATTCGAGCCGTAAGCAACGCGGCTTATTATATTATCAATGACGTTAGAGCCCAGTTTAAAGAGAAGCCGGGAATTATGAAGGGAACCGATAACCCCGACTATGCCAGATGTGTGGATATTTGTACCAGAGGTGCGCTTAAGGAGATGGTTTTGCCGGGTCTTGTCGCCATTATTGTTCCAACCGCTGTTGGATTTTTACTGGGGCCTGAAGCTGTGGGCGCGACTTTGATGGTTGGTACGATCGCGGGTGTTATTTTGGCTCTTGTCCTTAATAATTCAGGTGGAGCTTGGGACAACGCGAAGAAATATATTGAAATGGGACATCTTGGAGGAAAAGGATCATTTTCGCATAAAGCGGCTGTGGTTGGGGATACGGTTGGTGATCCGTTCAAGGATACGGCCGGACCTTCTTTACACGTTTTGATAAAACTTTTGTCCACTTTGACACTTGTTTTGGCTCCGTTGTTTTTGTTGGTGAGAGGATAGAAAGACAGGGTTTTAATGGTTTTAATTGGACATCCCGCTTTACATTAATGGATAGATTCAAGTTGTAAATGCACCACTTGTATGCTTGGCTAGCATTTCATTGGGCGTTAAATAATCTAAATTCTTTCTCGGTCTGTTATTGAGTTTCTCTTGTATCTCAAATATTTCAGCTTCAGTTACTTTCGAAAAA
>JACROX010000043.1 GCA_016214225.1 Candidatus Peregrinibacteria bacterium
ATCAGTTTACTGTCAGACCACTAAATTACAAGTCAATTTTCATCGTCATGTCTAGGGACGATACCTCGTTCGTCAAACACCCCATGGATATAATATCCACGCCTGTTTTTGCATAATCCAAAACATTTTTTTCGGTAATACCACCCGAAGATTCGAACAAGATTTCATCATAAAAACCTTTCCTTCTTATATTTTCAATTATTTCAGCAACTTCTTTCACTGATAAATTATCAAACAAAATGGCTCCTATAAGGTTCAATTTGCCATTTTTTAAATATTTGTTTAAACTCTCGGAACATTTTAGGGCATCCTCTCCGGAAGAAACCTCTATTTCAACAAAACGCACGCTTAAATTCGCGGACACTATTTTATCCAATGCCTTATCAAAATCATGACCTAAAACATCCAGATGCGTATCTTTTATCAAAATAGCATCGGAAAGATTTAATCTATGAGTTCCGCCTCCGCCTATTAAAACAGCTCTTTTATCCAAAAGTCCCCATAATGTTTTTCTGGTGGGAACAATTAAAACATCGGAATTTTTAACAATCCCAACAATTTCATGAGTAAAAGTCGCGACTCCGCTCATTCTCATCATTAAATTAAGTACAACCCTTTCTACGGTCAAAAGATCATGCACGTCAGCTTCTATTCCCATAATAACATCTCCTTTCTTGATAAAATCTCCATCTTTTTTATTGAATTCAACTTTAAAACTGCCTCCGATTTTAGGCTTAAAATCAGGGTTGGAATCTACCAAAAAATATTTTACTTCTTCTATACCTGCCAAAACACCATCATCTCTGGCAATAATTTTCGCTTTTACGTCTTTTTTCTGAGGGAATAATGAGTTTGTGGTTACATCTCCTTTCGTACCCAAATCCTTTTCCATTTCCAGAAAAGTGTATCTGAACACCCATTGCTTATATAAGCTGTTTTCCAAGGACAAAAAGCTATAGGCATTATGCGTCAATTCTCTTAAAATTTTACGATTCATGATTGTTATTTTGTTACGGCAAACATTTTTTCAAAGGCCTTAAGAGCTTTTTTAGCAATCTCACGATCGATTTTTATGATCGGTTTTCCCTCTTTTAAGGCAATCAAAATGGATTCCAGTGTATTTTTTTTCATGTCAAAACACATATTGCATAGCCCATAAAACTTCTTTTTTGGAATTTCTTTATGCAACCTGTTTATCATCCCACATTCGGTAAGAACAAAAAATTCATCGGCAAAGTCTTTTTTTGCGCATTCAATCATTCCTGAAGTACTAGCTATATGATCGGCGATTTTTAATATTTCGGGCTTGGATTCGGGATGGGCTATAATTTTAGCCTTTGGATATTGTTTCTTCATTTCTTGTACATACTCATCATCAATAACACTATGAATGGGACAATATCCATTCCATGGAATAATTTCCTTCTCGGGAAGCTCTGCTTGGACATAATCAGCTAAATTTTTATCCGGTACAAAAATAATCTTTTTCTCAGGAAAAGAACTTACAACTTTCACGGCATTCGCGGAAGTGCAGCACGCATCGGATAAAGCTTTTATTTCAGCGGTAGAATTGACATAGCACACAACTTTCGCGTCGGGATATTTTTTTTTGTGTTTTTTCAAACCTTCCGGTTCTATCATATCAGCCATGGCGCACCCCGCATCCATATTTGGCATAATGACTTTTTTTCCGGGATTCAATATTGCGGCGCTCTGCGCCATAAAACTTACACCGCAAAAAATTATCATTTTGGCGTCCGTTTGAGCTGATTTTATACATAAATCCAGAGAATCTCCGATAAAATCCGCGACTTCATAGATTTCAGGACGCTGATAATTATGTACCAAAATCACGGCATTCTTCTGTTTTTTAATCCTATTGATTTCTTTAACTATTTTTTTTTGCTCAGACATCAACTGCATAAATACACGTTAAATCAGCCAAACTGTAGCATCAGAGGCTAAAAAAGGCAATTTCAAAGAATTACATGAGCCCATGAACAAATCTCAACCAAAGCGTCTTCAAGGCATCTATGGAGAGTTTTAACATTATAGTCAATATTCCTTTAAGTTCTCTGATTTTTTTCAAAATATTGGACATCTCAAAATAGCTTATTTGCCCGGGAGATCTCATCATTTTCAAAGCTTTTTTATGCAAATACTTGATTTCTTTTTCAATTTCTCCATTAATTTGCTTTCTCATAACTTTTTCGGAAGGCGTTTTTTCAAGAAGACGTGCTCGAATTTCGTTTATAGTTATAGCTGAATTTGTAGTCGTACCTCCGGCGGAAGTATCTCCCTTTTGGTCTTTAGCGTTTGATAAAGTTTCAGAAACTCTACCGCTTGTCTCAATGGTTTCATCCAAGCCAACGGCTTCAACATAGGCGGCCTTGCCAACTTCGGTGGCTTCCTTAACTTCTTTACCAAAAGTTTCCTTTTTTGAAAAAACCTCGGATCCATCCCCCCGAGGAGAAGAAATATTTTCTTTAGCCGTATTGTGAGAAGAATCAGCCACTTATATAAATTATGCACTCATCAAATTATAAATTGATAATAGCATATTGTCAAGGAAATGTAGGATGGTAATTATCCAGAAGACAGTGGAGGTATACTGAAAACAGGCAAGTACATCAATAACCTCCACCAAAATGACTATAACAACAATTGCAAGATTCCAAAAGTACCCAACGAAGATTTTCCAAAAGATACGAGAAATCAGAT
>JACROX010000109.1 GCA_016214225.1 Candidatus Peregrinibacteria bacterium
AGATGGAAACACTCAAGGATAACTGGACAATAGTAACAGTCGATAGGTCGACAGCAGTCCAGGAAGAAAATACAATTTTAATCACAGAAAGCGGCAACGAAATACTTACTGAAATATAGTCAAAAAAATCTATTGCATCCATTATACATATAATGTAAAATCTTACCGCTTTGCACTAAAAAGGACAATAAAAAAAAGGGCATATACATGGGCAAAGAGGACACAATCGAAGTAACGGGAGTGGTCATAGAACCGCTACCGAATGCTGTATTCAAAATTAAGATAGAAAACGAGCCCTATACCGATATGGTTATAAACGCACACTTATCCGGCAAAATGCGCATGAACTTCATCAAAATATTGCCGGGAGATAAAGTTACAGTACAGTTAAGCACATACGACTTAACAAAAGGAAGAATAACTTATCGTCAAAAATAATTATGAAAGTAAGAGCATCTGTTAAGAAAATTTGTCAAAAATGTCAGGTGATTCGCAGAAAAGGAGTAGTGAGAGTAATTTGCAAAACCAAGAAACACAAACAAAGACAAGGATAATCAATAAACATTAATATATGGCACGCATAGCAGGAGTAAACTTACCGAAAGAAAAAAGAATTGAAGCCGCTTTAACGGTAATTTACGGCATAGGAAGACAGTTAAGCTCGAAAATAATCAAGGAATCAAAAATAAATCCCGACACCAAAGTTCAGGATCTTTCCGAAGAAGAAGTCACAATAATCAGAAACATCATAGAAAAATTTCCATTGGAAGGCGATCTTAGAAGAAAAATTGCCATGGACGTCAAACATTTACAAGAAATTGGATGCTACAGAGGTTTTCGGCATAAAAAAGGTCTGCCGGTAAGAGGACAAAGAACAAGATATAATTGCCGCACAAGAAAGGGAAAGAAAAAGACTGTAGCAAATAAAAAAACAGTAACTAAGTAAAAAACTATGGCTGAAAAGACAAAATCCAAGGAGAAAGAAGTCAAAAAACCAACCGAGAAAGCGGCTGAAAAAGAAACGGGGAAAAACGCTGGAAAAACAGCTGAAGAAAATACTGGAAAAGGCAAAACATCAACAAAAACAGCAAAAAAATCCAAAGCTAAAAGAAGAATTGTTCAGGTTGGAAGAGCTTACATTCAAGCTTCATTCAACAACACAATTGTTACCCTCACGGAACCGAACGGGAACGTAATCACGACGAGCAGCGCCGGATCATCAGGATTCAAAGGAGCAAGAAAAGCCACTCCATATGCCGCGCAAGTCGCCGCGGAAAACGCCGCGGAAAAAGCAAAAGTATTCGGACTTGAAAAAGTTCACATCTTCGTAAAAGGAGTCGGATCCGGTCGCGAACAAGCCATAAGAGGACTATCTTCAAAAGGAATAGACATTATATCAATAAACGATGTAACTCCACTCCCTCACAACGGATGCAGAAAGAAAAAAGGAAGAAGAGTTTAAGTTTTACGTAAAAATCATTAATTTTTTATCTCTATGTCCAGATACACAGGACCTACAACAAGACTTTCAAGAAAACTAGGAGTAATGCTATTCACGAACAGTGAAAGCAAGATTAAGGCTTACAACAAAAAGAAATACAAACCCGGCATGCACGGACAAAAACGATTTTCTCAGTTGTCGGAATACGGCAAACACTTGCAAGAGAAACAAAAAGTAAAAGTTCTTTTTGGGATAACCGAAAAACAATGCCGAAAATATTATGAAATGGCTAACAAATCAAGCGAAATCACAGGTGAAAAATTAATGAAAATCCTGGAACAAAGGCTGGATAACACCATTTTCAGAAGCGGCATAGGCGCGACTCGCCCGCAAGCAAGACAAATAGTGGGCCACGGACTTATAAAATTAAACGGTAAAAAAGTTACGATTCCTTCAATCATTGTAGAAAAAGGAGATATTTTTGAAGTTTTGGATAAAAAGAAATCGTCAAAACTTTTTGAAGCACTGGAAAAGAGAAAAATAAAAGCTCCAAAATGGCTCAAGGTAGACCTAAAAAGCCTGAAGGGAGAAGTTGTCACGTTACCGGACAAAGATGACATAGAAAACGTTATTGATAGCCAATTAATCACTGAGTTCTACTCGAAATAATAATCTAACATCTTAAAAATGCATATAATCCAGGAAGAAATTGGGATCCCAAAAATAAAAACTGAAAACTTAAGCGGAAATCACGCCGTTTTCATAATGGGCCCACTCCCTACCGGTTACGGTGTAACGCTTGGAAACGCTCTTCGCAGGATTCTTCTATCATCACTGCCAGGAGCCTGTGTTTCAGGAGTAAAAATTGAAGGTGTAAAACACGAATATTCAACCGTAAAAGGCGTTAAAGAAAGTGTTTTGGACATAACTCTCAATCTGAAACTTCTGGATATCAAAAAAATGACAAAAGAACCTTCCGTCATAACTCTTGAAACAAGCAAAGGAGGCCAAATATTCGCAAAAGATATAAAATGCCCTTCGGATGTTGAAATTTTAAATCCGGACCTATATATCGCGACTTTAGAGAAAGGATCAAAATTAAAAATGGAAATAGTTATAGAGAAAGGAGTTGGCTACAGCCCTGCGACGACAAGACAAAAAACAGAAACAGATCCATACATGATCTTATTGGACGCGATGTATTCTCCAATCAAAAAAGTTCGCTATGATATCGAAGCGACACGTGTCGGACAAATGACAAATCTCGACAAATTAACTCTCGAAATCAAAACAAACGGAGCGATTTCTCCTGAAGACGCGTTAAAATTTTCATCAAACATCCTACAATCCTACTTCGGATTCTTCAATATGGACAATGTTATGGTCGAAGAAAAATTCATGTCAGACATCAAATCAATTCTTGAAAAAGAAAAGGAAGAACAAGCAAATAAGCCATCACAAGAATCTTATACCCCAATTGAAATTTTAGGATTCTCTCCAAGAACGTTAAACGCGTTAATAAATGGAGGAATAGGGTCAATAGAACAATTATCAAAATGCACTGAAAGCAAACTTACAAATCTAAGAGGCTTCGGTAAAAAAGCCTTAAATGAAGTTGAGGCGGCGTTAGAGAAAAAAGGACTTTCTCTTGCGGAAGAATAAAAACATCATTAATATAAGCGTCCTTAAAAGAATTTCAAAAAATGAGACACAAAGTTAAAAAAATAAGAGTTGGAATAAACAAAGATCACAGAACATCTTTAATTAGAAATCTGGCAATGTCTGTAATTATCTATGAAAAGATAAAAACAACATCAGCCAAAGCAAAAGCGGTTCAACCATTTATTGAAAGACTCATCTCTCTCGCCAAAACAAAAGAAAAAAGAGAAGGAATAAGAGAGATAGAAAAACTTTTACAACACGAAAACAGCTCAAGAAAAATTTTTGAAGTACTCGTGTCAAAATACAAAGACAGAAATTCAGGCTATACGCGAATAACAAAATTAGGCTACAGAAGCGGCGATAACGCGCCTGTGGTACAACTTGAATTAGTATAAAAACATGAAAACATATTTACCCAAAAAAAAGGATTTAGTAAAAGCTTGGTATCTAATCAATGCGGAAGGCAAAGTATTGGGCGATGTTTCAACGGTAATAGCAAACAAGCTTAGAGGCAAAGACAAGCCTATTTTTACGCCCCACATGGATTGCGGCGATTTCATGATAGTAATAAACGCGGACAAGATTCGATTAACAGGGGAAAAATTGGATAAAAAAATCTATCATAGACATACGGGTTATCCGGGAAAAATAATAGAAACATCAGCAAGAAAGATAATGGAGAAAAAACCTGCGAAATTAATAGAAATGGCCGTAAAAGGAATGCTTCCAAAAAACAAACTAAGAAAAGGATTTTTAAAAAAACTGAAAATTTATGCCGGATCCGAACATCCACACACGGCACAATCCCCTATTTCAATAGAAATTTAATCAAAAACAATGCCGACAAAAACTAAAAAGCCAACAGAAAAAAAGAAATCAATTAAAAAAGTTGAAGAGGAACAAATTCAAATAGTAACTCCGGGAGGAAAATATTTTTACGCTAACGGAAAAAGAAAAACTGCGATATCAAGAGTGCGTTTATACAAAGGGAAAGGTGCAATAACCATAAACAACAAAGCCTCAAAAGAATATTTTGCGTTAAAATCACTCATAAATTCAATCAAATACCCCTTAAAGCTCACGGGTACCGATCAAAAATTCGACGTAATAGCAAAAGTTGAAGGAGGAGGAATAAATTCACAAGCGGACGCGATAAGACATGGCATATCAAAATCTTTGGTTGAAGCGGAACCGCTGCTTCGTCCAACATTAAAAAAAGCCGGACTGTTAACACGCGACTCCAGAGTTAAAGAAAGAAAGAAATTCGGACTGAAACGCGCGAGAAAAGGACCTCAATTTAGTAAGAGATAAAACGAAGCCGTCTCTGAATAAATATAATTACACCTCTTACATTTCCTGCATCTATTGCATTTGAGCCGCTCGCCTCAAACTGCTACAATTGACGCATGCAAACCGAACCTTCAATCGGACTTTCTTCCAAAGAAGCCGCTAAACGAACTCAAAAATACGGCCACAATGAAATTTCGGTAAAAGAAGAAAACACAATCATCAAAATTATCCTTTCGCAATTTTCATCCTTTTTGATGTTAATACTCATAGCAGCGGGAGTTATTTCCATACTTCTAAATGAAATAATGGATGGCATGGCAATTCTCTCCGTAGCTTTAATAAACGCCATTATAGGCTTCATTCAAGAATATAAAGCTGAGAACGCCGTCAAAGCGTTAAAAGACATGGTAATTCCCACGACAATAGTAATAAGAGATAATGAACAAAAAGAAATTGATGTCAGAGAACTTACAATCGGAGATGCAGTTCTCTTATTTGAAGGCGACAAAATTCCAGCGGATCTAAAAATAATAGAATCCTTTTCTCTAAAAATAGACGAATCCATTCTAACGGGAGAAAGCATTGCCGTGGGGAAAAATGCGAAAGATCAACTATTCAAAGAAACATTGGTTGTAAGCGGAAAAGCAAAAGCGATAGTTGAAAAAATAGGGATAGACACAGAGTTCGGCAAAATAGTAAATCTGGTTTCAAAAGCACCGGAAACAAAATCTCCGTTAACGATACAATTGGACAATCTGGGGAAAAAACTTGGTTTAATTATAATAACAACAATCGCAATAATATTTATAATCGGAGAATTGCGAAACTTCTCCATGCTCGAATCATTTCTAACTTCAATATCACTTGGCGTCTCGGCAATCCCGGAAGGAATGCCGATAATAGTAACGCTCACTCTTGCCATAGGCATGCAGAAAATGGCCAGACAAAAAGCAATCGTTCGCAAAATGAGTGCGATAGAAACACTTGGAGCGACAACAATAATTTGTTCGGACAAAACTGGAACTCTTACGGCAAACGAGATGACAGTGAAAAAAATCCATACAAATCTTACTGAAAAAGACATCCGTGGAAGCGGCTACGACATCTCCGAAAAAATAAAAATGGAAACGACGGAAGAAAAAAAACTTTTGGAAATATGCGAAAATTGCAACAACTCATTTATGGGAAAATCAAATATCGGAGACCCGACGGAAATCGCCTTGAAAGTACTGGCCGAAAAAGCAAATTTCATAAAAGAATATGAAGAACTGGACGAAAATCCATTTACGTCGGAAAGAAAAATGATGAGTACTTTACACAAGATTGGAAACAAAAAAGAGATGTACGCAAAAGGAGCGTTTGAAGAAATTATAAAAAACTGCAAATTCATTTTAAAAGGAAATAAAATAACAAAAATCACATCCGCCGATATTGAAAAATTCGCAAAAAAAACGGAAGAATACGGGCAAAACGCATTACGTGTTTTGGCCTTTGCCTTTAAAAAAGACCCAAAGAACTTTAATGAAAAAGATTTAATCTTTGTGGGAATTGTCGGGATAATTGACCCTTTAAGGAAAACGGTAAAAAGCTCCATGGAAACGGCAAAACTGGCCGGAATAAAAGTAAAGATGATAACCGGAGACAATCTTCAAACGGCAAAAGCGATAGGAAAATCTTTGGGATTTAATATATCAAAAGCGCTAACGGGAGAGGAAATCGACAAATTAAACGACAAGAAATTAAAAAAAGCGATTTACGAAACCGATATTTTCGCGAGAACAAAGCCGGAACATAAATATAGAATAATCAATCTACTGCGTAAAAATAACGAAGTGGTAGCGGTAACGGGAGACGGAATAAACGATGCCCCCGCGTTAAAACAAGCCGACGTAGGAATCGCGATGGGCATAAAAGGCACACAGGCCACAAAAGAAGTGTCGGACATCGTACTGAAAGACGACAATTTTACAACAATAATAAACGCGATAAAAGAAGGACGAAGAATTTACAACAACATTCTATCTTTTATAAAATACATGTTGTCTGTAAATTTTGACGAAATAGCGACAGTGGCAATAGCGACTATTCTTGGCTATCCCCTGCCATTACTGCCGCTTCAAATTCTTTGGATAAATATTGCGACAGATTCACTCCCGGCGTTAGCTCTTGGAAATTCACCGGCAAAAGAAGATATAATGACCATTCAACCGCATCCAAAAAATGAAAATATTTTCAAAAAATTTCAAATATTCATATTGATAGCGGCACTGGTACAAACGATAGCAAACCTATCAATATACTTTTATGGAACAATAAAAAATCTACCGATCGATTTAATAAGAAGCATGGTATTCACGGAAATAGTGCTGTTTGAATTGGTTTTTGTACCTATCTGCAAAGAAGGCAAAAAATATAAATTCAGCAAATCAATGATTTTATCAATATTAATACCGTTTTTAGCACAGCTTATGATAATATACATCCCATCAATACAAAGAATATTCAACACGACATCTATTGGATTTAAAGAATGGATTTTGCTTATAATCTTTACGCTCCCCGCGTTTTTAATCCCAAAACTTACAAACATAACAAAAAAATTATTTAACCATGCGCTTTGACATCTTAACAATTTTCCCTGAAATATTTTCTTCCTACTTAAAAGAAAGCATAATTAAAAGAGCGCTTAAAAAGGGGCTGATCGATATACATATTCATGACATACGAAAATTCTCAAAAGATAAACATCGCAAAGTTGATGACATTCCATTTGGTGGAGGGGCGGGAATGGTAATGACTCCACAGCCTCTTTTTGACACGATAAAACACGTCAAAAAAGCGAATAAAGGCCATGTGATTTATCTGACGCCGCAAGGCAAAACTTTTACTCAAATCAAAGCTGAAAATATAAGCAAAAAACATAAAGAAATCATTTTAATTTGCGGCCGATATGAAGGGATAGACTACAGAGTGCGCGAAGCGCTTGTGGATGAAGAAATATCCATCGGCAAATTCGTGCTAACCGGAGGAGAACTGCCGGCAATGATTATAATTGACGCGGTCTCAAGGCTGATCCCAAACGTTTTAGGCAAAGAAAAATCTCATCTGGAAGATTCATTCTCAAAGGCATTTAAAAGGAAAAAAGAATATCCAAGCTACACAAGACCCGCGATATTTAAAAATATGAAAGTTCCTGAAATTTTAACGTCCGGAAACCACAAAAAAATAGAAGAATGGAGAAAAAAACATTTAAAATAAACAAATGCCCGAAGGCCTGATTATAAAAATCATCACACTGTTTTTTGCGTCATTTCCTTTGAGTTTGTTATTTCTGCCAAAGGGAGAAAAGCTCGGAAAAACAACAACAATCTGCACGGACATAAAAAACATCCTAACAAAAAACGAGTTAATGGTAAGAACCTTGTATTTCGATAAATATAAGGTCGATTTCGAGCACAAAGAAAACATCGCCCGAATAAAAGACACGGAGAATTTAAACTCTTCCACAATGGACAAAACAACTCTCAAAACAGATCAAGGAATAAATTTAATAAATACCGTGATAGCACTTTGCCATTACGAAAAATTAAAAAGAATAGAACTGACAATAATAAATTTTTTGCTGACAATAGGAGCAAATCCTCAAAAAGCAGAAAAAGAATATGAAATAATAACGAAATTCGCGCCTCAGCCGGATAAAAAAATATCCACGACTGTAGCCGTAAACAAAACAACAAGAGAAATTTTTACATTCTCAAAAGGCAATCCGAAAAAACTTCTCGAAAAATGCGCAAAGCTTTTTATAAACGGGAAAAAAATCGAAATGACTCATCATTACAGAAGAAAAATAAGAAAAAATTTGCAACATATAGGCAAAAACGGGCAAAAAGCAATCGCGTTCGCATACAAAGCATTGCCGTTAAAAAAACTGGATGTATATACGGAATCTTTTGCTGAAAGAGAAATGACGTTTTTGGGAATTATGGGAATAACAGAACCGTTAAATCTAATCGCGGAAGAAAGCATAAAACAAGCCAAAGAAATGGGGATAAAAATATACATACTGACAAATGAAAAAGAAAAAAAAGCGATAGCCATAGGGAAACAATTAAACATAATAAATCCGCATTATTTTGAGACGATGACAGGCCCATATTTAAGCCAAATCGGCGAGCAAAAACTCGACAAAATACTTGAGAATAAAAACAAAGATTATATTTTCGCGGAACTTTCCGATGAAAATAAAAATATGATTTTAGAAAAATTAAACAAAACAGGAGAAAAAACAATTTACATAACGAGGGAAAATAAAGTAACTTTCAGGGAAATAGTTGAAATAATAAAATCAAATAAAACAACCGAAAAAAACCGAGACAAATTTTTAGAACACGCGATCTCCTGCAAAATCGCGGAATTCATAGTAGTGCTATTATCGATAACAATGATATCGGTCCCGATTTCATTAACAATCCCGACAATAATAATATTGGACATACTGGTAAATCTCCCGCTCGAATTGGCGATAAGGAAGGAAGACACTATTCAAAAATTTTCGTCAAACAAAACAAGAATTTTATTAAAAGGATTATTTTTAGGCGCTATAATAAGCGGCCTGTACGTATGGAGCATCATGAGAAACGGATGGGAAATATTCGGCACGCTAGCGCCGGAAAATTACAATCAGACAATCGTATTCGCAAGCATCGTGGGAATACAAATATTAAACGCGATAAACATAATAAACCCGCAAAAAACATTATTCAGAAAAACCTTTTTCTCTCACGTCTATATTCTTCTGACAAGCATCATAGTAGGATTGATTACATAT
>JACROX010000110.1 GCA_016214225.1 Candidatus Peregrinibacteria bacterium
ACTTGCTGAATCCTTTTGAAATTACCCTTTTCCCTGCATATTCACTTGGTATTGGCGGGACTATGTTTTTCTCTTCAAAGATGATTCTTACGACTTTTTCATCTTTCTCGATCTCCTTGATTTCAAACCATTCCAGTATCACTTCAGGCAAAAACACTTCTAGAAATTTTTCCATTGTTATGAGGTTATTTATTTGACCTCATTCTACTCCATTATTTTTTTCCATGAAAAAATCTTGTGATCCATTCCCTATCTGTAGTTTGTGAAGCTCAGAGGGACTTTTAGGCTTTCATCAGCTTCCAGAAGTTTTATCACCTCCTGAAGTTCGTCGATGGATTTTGATGTGGTACGAACAGTTTCTCCTTGAATTGAAGTTTTTATTTTTGGAAGCCTGTCTCTGATTATTTTTGTGATTTTTTTCGCGTTTTCTTGATCCAGAACTTTTATCAGTTTTATTTCTTGCCTGAATCGCATTCCGCCCGCCGGTTCTATTTTCCCTTTCTCTAAAATTTTTGGAGAAAGATTTCTGCCTATCATCTTTTTTAATATTACAGTGTAAATCGCGTCCATCTGATTTTCCGTTTCAGAATTAATTTTGATCGCATCTTCCGCTAGTTCGATTTCTATTTTTGAATCTTTTAAATCATAGCGATTGAGTATTTCTTTTTTCGCTTGATCGATCGCGTTTCTCATTTCCTGAAAATCGAATTTAACTACGATGTCCATTGAATGTTCACTGCTCATTGTAAATGTTTTATCTGAATATCATGGCATCTTTATCCGGACCGATGCCTATGGATGTTATTTTGCAATCTATCAGCGACTCAAGTTTTTCAACATATTTTTTCGCGTTTTCCGGAAGATTTTCGAAATCCCTCACTTCAGAAATATCTTCGTCCCATCCGTCCATTTCAATATAATTTATTTCCACGTTTTCTAGAATATTTAAGTCCGCGGGGAATGAATCAAGTTTATTTCCTTTATAGGTATAATTTTCCGCTATTTTTAGTTTTGGGATTCCTGTCAATGTGTCCAGTTTTGTTAAATTTACGTCAGTGAGTCCGTCCACCATTACGGCATATTTGCCTACAACCGCGTCGAGCCAGCCGCATCTTCTTGGACGGCCTGTGGTCGCGCCATATTCGTTCCCTTTTTCTCTGATTTTTTCTCCAAGTTCATTATTTAATTCCGTTGGAAAAGGTCCGCTCCCGACTCTTGTAGTGTAAGCTTTCATTATGCCTATTATATTTTTGAATTTTGTGGATGGAAGTCCCGTGCCGGTTATTATTCCGCCAATTGTCGGATTTGATGATGTTACAAACGGGTATGTGCCGTGATCGATATCCAACATCGCGCCGTTCGCGCCTTCCACAAGCACTCTTTTGCCTTCCTTGAGTTTTTGATTTAAGAAAAAACTTGCGTCTATGACGAGAGGTCGGATTCTATCAGCGAATTCTTTTAATGTTTTCAGTTCTTCTTCCGGATTTAATTCCAATTTCCCGTAAAGTTTTTCCAAAAGATTAAAATTTTCTTCGTATCTTTTTTTAAATGAATCGAAGTCGTTTACAAGTTCGTGGACTCTGATTCCGGTTCTTTTTGTCTTATCGGTATAGCATGGGCCTATGCCTCTTTTTGTCGTACCGACTTTTTTGTCGCCTTTCATTTCTTCCTCTTTTCCGTCTATAATTTTGTGATACTCAAAAAGCAAATGCGCTCTGTCTGAAATAAAAATTCTGTCTTTTGTGTCTATCCCGCTGTTGTTCAGCAAATCAACTTCTTCCAAAAATGTTTGCAAATGAAGGGCTACACCATTGCCTATTACGCACGCGCAGTTTGGATTGAACATGCCCGATGGAACAAGGTGAAATACAAATTTTTTTCTTCCTTCAGGGGAATTCGGATCTTTCAAATAAATCGTATGTCCCGCGTTTGCTCCTCCCGCGGCCCTTACTATTATGTCATATTTGTCCGACAATATGTCTATGAGTTTGCCTTTTCCTTCGTCGCCCCATTGGGCTCCGACGACCGCGGCAAGATTTCCAAGCGTGTTTATAAAGTTTGACATGACCGAATTATAGCTAAGAAATTGTTGCGTGTTAAGGGAACATTCGTTATTATTTGAGTATGATTTCCAACGACAAGCTTCTGGCTCAGCTCAAGTATTGTTTGAACGGCACGAATTTCCCTTCTTTGGGAGAAAAATATGAAGGGAAGGTGCGTGATAATTATTCCAAAGACGGGAAGAGAATTATTATTACCACGGACAGATTGTCGGCTTTTGACAGGGTTATTACCTTAATTCCTTTCAAAGGGCAGGTTTTAAATCAAATGGCGAAGTTTTGGTTCGAACGTACGAAAGATATTGCAAATAATCATGTTATTGAATATCCCGATCCGAATGTTGTTGTTGGGAGAGAATGCAAGGCTGTGTCTGTTGAAATGGTTGTGCGCGGGTATTTAACCGGTGTTACGAGTACGAGTGTTTGGTATCACTATGAGAGGGGAGAGAGGGAATTTTGCGGAAATGTTCTTCCAGAGAGAATGAAAAAAAATCAGAAATTTGAAAAACCCATTTTAACGCCTTCCACAAAGGCTGAGCATGGCGGACATGATGAATCGGTTTCGAGAGAAGAGATTCTTAAAAGGGGAATTGTGATGCAAGAACAGTTTGATTTTATGGCTGACAAAGCTATGAAATTGTACCAGCGCGGAGTTGAAATCGCGGCCAAACAGGGAATTATTTTGGTTGATACAAAGTATGAATTTGGAGTTGATGACTCTGGAAATATTGTTTTGATTGATGAAATTCATACTCCTGATTCATCCAGATTTTGGTTCGCGAACGAATATGAAGAAAGGCTTTCGAAAGGAGAAGAACAGAAAAAAATTGATAAAGAATATTTGAGAGAATGGCTTGTGGACAGGGGATTCAGAGGGGAGGGTGATGTTCCAAATATTCCGGATGACGTGAGAGTTGAAACAGCCAGACGTTATATTGAAGCTTATGAACTTGTAACCGGTCAGACATTTGAGGCTGATGTTTCTGACGTTTCCGAGCGAATTTCAAAAAATTTAGCAAAGTATTTTTAATTAAAAAATATGAAAGTGGTATTTTTACTTGGTTCGAAATCCGATTCCGATTTCTCCGGAAAGATGGTTTCTTTTTTGGAAAAATGGAATGTTCAATGCGAAGTTGTTGTCGCGTCCGCTCATAAAGTTCCGGAAAAAGTTTTTTCGATTATTAATGAAAACAATAAAAAAGAAAAAGATTTGGTCTATATAACAATTGCCGGAAGGTCGAACGGATTGTCGGGAGTTGTTGCCGCGAACAGCGTTCATCCCGTGATTGCTTGTCCTCCTTTTCAAGATAAAGTTGATTTTATGGTAAATATAAACAGTACATTGATGATGCCCAGCGATACTCCCGTTATGACGGTTATTGATCCAATTAACGCCGCTCTTTCGGCGCTTAAAATTTTTGGTATCAGCAACGCGAAAATCAGAGAGAAACTTAAAGATAAAATAAAAGAAATAAAAAAAAGCTTTGAAAGTTAACAATAATAATATGACTGAAAATTTGCTTTCAATCTCTGCTATAGACGGGAGATATGCCCAGAAAGTCGAATTTCTCTCAAAATATTTTTCGGAGGCGGCGCTGATGAGATATAGAGTTGTCATTGAGATCGAGTGGTTTATCTTTCTCTTTAACGAGGTTAAATTGCCGAATACAAAAGTTTTGGATGCTAAGGAGCTTAGATTGCTAAGAGCTCTTTATGAATCCTTTGACGTTAAAGACGCGGCTAAAATTAAGGAAATAGAAAAGATCACTAATCATGACGTGAAAGCCGTTGAATATTTTATAAAAAATTCTTTGGCGAAAACTTCTTTTGTGAAATATCTTGAGTTTTTTCATTTTGCATGTACTTCCGAGGATGTACATAATTTCGCTTATTCTTGTATGATTCGTGATTTCATAGAAAATGAGGGGTTGGTGATTTTGAATTCTTTTGTAAAAAAATTGTATACGATGGCCGTGGCGTATAAATCCGTTCCGATGATGTCCAGAACTCATGGACAGCCTGCCACTCCCACTACTCTCGGGAAGGAGTTGATAAATTTTGTGGCAAGATTGGACGGTGAAATCGGTGTTTTGGAAAAAATTTGTCTTTCCGCAAAAATGAATGGAGCCGTTGGAAATTATAACGCGCATGTTGCCGCTTATCCTGAGGTCGATTGGATTTCCGCCAGCGAAAAGTTCGTGAATGATTTGGGTTTTGATTTCAATATGCATACTACGCAGATTGAGTCGCATGACTCGCTATGTCGGATTTTTGATTCAGTAAAAAGAGCAAATAATATCGTTTTGGATTTGGACAGAGATATGTGCACTTATATAAGTCTTGGTTATTTTGGCCAAAAGATCGTGAAAGGTGAGGTTGGATCTTCCACTATTCCTCATAAAGTCAATCCGATTGATTTTGAAAACAGCGAGGGAAATTTGGGAGTCGCGAATGCTTTGTTTGAGCATTTTTCAGCCAAACTTCCTATTTCAAGAATGCAGAGGGATTTATCCGATTCAACTGTTTTGAGGAATGCGGGCAGTGCTTTTGCCCATTCCGTGTTGGCTTATAATTCCACAATGAAAGGTTTGGACAAATGTGAAATAAACAGGGATGTGATTTCCTCCGATTTAAAAGACAGGTGGGAGCTTTTGGCCGAGCCAATTCAGGTTGTTATGAAAAAAAATACAATAAAAGATTCTTATGAAAAACTTAAGGATTTGACTCGCGGTAAAGGCAACATTACAAAAGCGAAATTGCAAAGTTTTATACAAAGTTTAAAAATAAAAGAGAAGGATAAAAAATATCTCCTAAGTCTTACTCCCGAGAAATATATCGGATTGGCGAAAGAGCTTGTGGATGCGTATAAATTAATAGAGGATGAAGGGTGTTCATCCGGTTCTTGCGGCGGGTGCGGATGATGGTTTTCCGCTTTAAAAAATGGTGTTTTTAGTTTAAACTGGCTTCTCGATATGTCTTGAAAGTAAATTTATGTTTAAGAAAGTGGATTTAAAACAGTCATTTCCGGACGTTGAGAAGAAAATGTTAAAGTATTGGGAGAAAAATAAAATTTTTGAGAAGTCCGTGGAAAAGAGGAAAGATGCTGAGAAATACGTGTTTTTTGATGGTCCTCCTTTTGCGAACGGTCTCCCTCACTATGGCCATATCTTGGCGAATGTGCTTAAGGACGCGGTTGTTCGCTATTACACCATGAAAGGTTTTTATGTCCCGAGGACAAATGGATGGGATTGCCACGGGCTTCCGGTTGAATATGAAATAGAAAAAGAGCTTGAGCTTTCCGGTCGGAAGGAGATTACCGACTTCGGTGTGGAAAATTTTAATAATAAATGCAGAGAGTCGGTTTTTCGCTATACGAAGGAGTGGGAAGGCACTATCAAAAGAATCGCGAGATGGGTTGATTTTAAAAATGGTTATGCGACTCTCGATAATAATTACATGGAGTCGATTTGGTGGATATTTAAGCAAATTTGGGATAAAGAAATGGTTTATTCCGGCTTTAAATCAATGCACATATGTCCGAGATGCGAGACTCCTTTGTCCAATTTTGAGGTTTCTCAAGGGTATAAAGACGTGACGGATTTGTCCGCGACTTTAAAATTCAAATTAAAAAAAGATGCTTTGAAAGCCATTGGAGCCAAGGAAAAAGATGTCTATGTTTTGGCTTGGACTACGACTCCTTGGACTCTCCCGGGGAATGTGGCTTTGGCTTTCGGGAAAGATATCGAATACGTAAAAGTTGAAAGTAAGAATGAGGATGGAAAGGAAAAAGTTTATATCTTGGCTAAATCTCTCGTTGAAAAAATATTTAAAGATAAAAGTCATGTAATTGTTGGGGACGTTGATGCTAAAAAATTGGAAGGTACTCATTATGAACCATTGTTTGATTATTATTTGAATAAGGGTCTGGATGGAGAACTTTACGTAATCGGCTTGGGTGATTTTGTTACAACCGAGGATGGAACGGGAGTTGTTCATATCGCGCCGATGTTTGGAGAGGATGACTATAATTTTGGTTTACAGACGGGAACCGTCTTGATTCAGCATGTAAAAATGGATGGTACTTTTACAGATGACGTGAAAGATTTTGCCGGAAAATTCGTGAAAGGTCAGGATTTGAATGTGGTTAAATATCTTGAAGAAAAAGGACTTTTATTTGATAAACAAAATTACAGGCACAGCTATCCTCATTGCTGGAGATGTGAAACGCCGCTTTTAAATTATTCAACCAGATCTTTGTTTATAAAAGTCAGCGAAATAAAAAATAAATTGCTTAAAAATAATCAAAAAATTCATTGGCAGCCTGAGCATATTAAAGACGGGCGTTTTGGCAAGTGGCTTGATAATGTTCGGGATTGGGGAATTTCCAGAAATCGGTTTTGGGGATGCGCGATTCCCGTTTGGGAATGTGATTGTGGCAATCAAATTTGTATCGGTTCCGTCGAGGAATTAAAAGAAAAATCAAACGGTAAAGTGCCTGAAAATAAAGGAAAATTGGATTTGCATAAACCTTATGTCGATGAAATTTATTTTGATTGTGATAAGTGCGGAGGAAAAATGAAGAGGCTTTCGGATGTTTTTGATTGCTGGTTTGAAAGCGGTTCCATGCCTTATGCCCAGCTTCATTATCCTTTTGAAAATAAGGAAAAGTTTGAAAAGAATTTCCCCGCCGATTTTATCGCCGAGGGACTCGATCAAACCAGAGGATGGTTTTATACTTTGCATGTGATCGCGACGATTCTTTTCGATAAACCCGCTTTTAACAATGTAATAGTGAATGGTATTTTGCTGGCGGCCGATGGTGAAAAATTGTCGAAGAGAAAGAAAAATTATCCCGATCCGAATCTTCTTTTTGAAACAAAAGGAGTTGATAGCGTGAGATATTTTTTGTGCAGTTCTACCGCTCCTTTGGCTGAAGACGTCAGATTTTCGGAGAGCCATGTGGACGAAGTTGTGAAGAAATTCACTTTAACTTTGTGGAATACGTACGGATTTTTTGTGACGTACGCGAATATTGATAAATTTAAAACGGATAAGCAAATTGAGAAATTTAATCCTCAGCACAAACTTGATAAATGGATTTTGTCGGAGCTTAATTCGTTGATTAAGGAAGTTACCGAGCAAATGGATGATTACAATCTAACGAAGGCATCCAGACCGATGCTAACTTTCTTGGACAATCTTTCAAATTGGTATGTAAGAAGATCCAGAAGGCGTTTCTGGAAGAGCGAAAATGACAATGATAAAAAGCAAGCCTATCAAACTTTGCATATTGTGCTTGTTGAATTTTGTAAGATTCTTGCCCCATTTATGCCATATATATCCGATGAGATTTATCAAAATTTAACGGGAGAAAAATCCGTGCATTTGGTTGATTGGCCGAAGCATAACGGTTTTTTGATTGATGAAAATTTAAATAAAGAAATACGTCTTGTCAGAGATATTGTTAATTTGGGGCACGGGGTAAGATCAAAAGCGAAGATAAAAGTGAGACAGCCTTTAAGTAAAGTTAGTATCGCGCTTCCCAAAGGCATAAATTCCGAATTTGTAAAATCGCAGGAGGAGGTTATTTTGGAAGAATTAAATGTCAAAAATCTTGAGATTATAGGCGAGGCTTCCGAGCTTGCGACTTATTACGCGATCGCGAACGCGAAAGTTCTTGGTCCAAAATATGGATCTGATGTTCAATTTGTTATTCAACAGCTTAAAAAAGGAGAATTTGAAATGCTCGAAGATGGTAGTGTTAAGGTTGGGAATTTTATTCTTATAGGAGATGAGGTTGAAATTGGTTTTAAAGGGAAGGAAGGCTATGATGCTGAAAGTTCCGGCGGAATAGTTGTGGCTCTTGACACTCAGATTACCGATGATTTGAAAAAAGAAGGATACGCGAGAGATGTTGTTCGATGTATTCAAGAAATGAGGAAGGAAGCGAATTATCAAGTTGATGATAGAATAACGGTTTTGGTGGAAGCAAAAGGCGGGGTAAGTGATGCTATCACGCAATTCGCGGATTACATCAGGACGGAAACTCTTGCCACGGAGCTTGAGCAAAGCGGAGATATGGACTGGGATATGGAAAAAAATGTTGAAATTGCTGATGAGAGCGTAAAAATTGCCATTAAAAAATAATTTATAAAGCATGGACTTTATTTTTTCTCCTTTGATAGGGATTGTTATAAACGGCGTTTCTCTTTTTGCTCTAACATTTTTTGTGAAGGAAATTCACTATACGGGTGGTATTAAATTTTTTATTTTGGGAGGAGCCGTTATGGGTGCGATCAATTTTATTCTTAGGCCTTTGTTAAAAATTGTTTCCGCGCCATTTATGATTTTAACCGGAGGACTGTTTTTGATCGTTATTAATATGGCGTTGTTGTGGTTTTTAAGCTATTTTTTGAAAGTTGCCGCTTTCCAAGATGTCAGTTTAGCCTTTCCAAATTTAGGTTCGTATGTTATAAGTGCAGTAATCTTTGGAATCGTGAACTGGATTACTAATTTAATTTTAAAATAAATCATATGAGAATTGCTTTAATTGTTGTTCAAATTGTTGTTTCCATCCTTCTGTGCATAGCTATTTTGTCTCAGCAGAGAGGCTCCGGACTTTCATCAACTTTTGGAGGAAGCGGAGGTTTTTATTCCAGCAAAAGAGGAGCTGAGAAGCTTCTTTTTAACGCCACTATTGTTTTGTCTATTTTGTTTGTGGTTAATTCAATCGCGTTTTTGTTTGTGAATTCCGCAAATTAAAGTTAGCACCAATGAAGTTTTTTAAGAAAATTTCGGCTGTGTTCAAAGCGTATGATTATACTGACAAGGTTGTTACCGCGCTTGCCTTGGCGGTTTTTCTTCTTATGATTGCCAAAATGATGATTTTCCCTTACGGGTTTTTCAATTTTGGCGTGTCGAATCTTTATACTGAAGGAATTGTTTCCAAAAATGGCATACAAAATTTGAATCCTCTTTTTGTCGAATATAATGAAACTGACAGAGATATATCCAGACTGCTTTTTTCAGGGCTGATGAAATATGATCCGGAGAAAGGTGCTATCACCGAAGACATGGCTTCTCTTACAATAAATGAATTGAAAACCGAATATACTTTTGTGATGAAAAATAATCTCAAATGGAGCGATGGAGAAGATGTAACCGCGGACGATGTTTATTTTACTTTTCATGATGTTGTTTTGAATCCGAATTTTCAGAATGAAATTTTGAAAACCAATTTTTCCAATGTCTCCGTAGAAAAGGTTGACGCAAAAACTATAAAATTTAAGCTCCAGAAGCCAAATATATTCTTCGCAACGAGTTTGACTTTGGGGATTTTGCCGAAACATATTTTGAAAGATGTTGACCCGGCTTTGCTTCTGCAAAATGCGTTTAATAAAAGTCCCGTAGGAACCGGACATTATATGATTAGCGATTCCATAGAGTCTTTCCCTGATGGAAGAATGCAAGTCACTTTAACTAAAAATCCATATTATTACGTAGATAAATCAAATATCGAAAACATAAGATTTATCTCATATCCGACAATGGATCAGCTTGTCGCGCAAATGAATTCCGTGAACGGTGTCGTTAAAATTACAGGTGAGTATATTAAGAAATTTCAAGGGAATCCTCGTTTTGAGCTTATCCCATATGAATTGCCTCAATATACGGCTGTGTTTATGAATATGGATAAACCTCTCATCGGTAAAAATAAGAATGTCAGACTTGCTCTGCAAAAGGCTGTTGATAAAGAAAAACTTATAGGAGAGTTTGTCGATAAAATACCTGTTGATACTCCTCTTATGGAGCTTAATCAGAAAGATTGGGTTTATCAGGCAAGCATACAACAAGCCGAAGGCGCGCTGAAAGATGCCGGTTTTAAATATCCAAGCGGAGGGAAAGTTAGAATTACCGATAAAGGAGAAGAGTTGAAATTAAATATGATTGTAAGACTCTATGACGATGGCACTTATCAGTATGAAGAAACAAAGAAAGTTGTTTCTTTTTTGAAGAGCGCGTGGGAAAGTGTCGGATTTAAAATAGATGTTCAATTTTTGGCGCAAGATGCATTCAAAAGTAAAATTTCTTCCAGAGACTATGACTTGGTTTTGGCGGGGCAGAGCCTTGGTTATAATTTGGATACTTATTCTTATTGGCATTCAACTCAAGGGAATAGTAATGGTCAAAATTTGTCCAATTATAAGAGTTTTTCCGTGGATACGTTGATTGAGGATATTAGATCTGTTTTTGATGCGGAGAAAAGAGCCGTAACTTTAAAGAAACTTGCCGAGCAGATTAAGACTGATGTTCCCGCTGTTTTCTTGTATAGGCCTGTTTACTATTACGCAAGTGATAAGAAAATTTCTGGAATTAATATGGGAGGACTTGTGTTTCCAAGCGACAGGTTTGGAAGAATAGGCCTGTGGAAGTTTTTGAGATAAATTCTCTTTGTGACTTATATGGTTTTAACTTTATTATTAATTAATTTCAGATTTTATGACTAATTCCTGTTTTCCGCATAGGCATTTTTATAAAAAATGAAATGGCTTGTTAGTGGGTTTATTTGAGGTAATTAATTGAAATTTGGGTGCTGCAAATCTAAAATGGGGGTATGTTTGTGAGAAAAAACAAAAATCGTAGCGGTTCAACGA
>JACROX010000114.1 GCA_016214225.1 Candidatus Peregrinibacteria bacterium
AAGTTTCAACGCCAAACTTAAAGGATTCAGGGCTTTAGTTCGCGGCGTTCGTGATATCAATTTCTTCCTTTTCCGCATCTCAACATTTTATGCCTAAAAACATTGTAAACAATTTATTCAAAGAAATTATCTACTGATCCGTAAAAACTTATTGCTTATGGAGGGTGTTTTCATTACTATTTCCCTAGGGAACCTTAAGAAAAACTATCATCTACTGCGTTGTCGGGAAATCTCAATCCTCATGTACAACGCGTACATTGCGGATTGAGATTTCCTTGCCGCCTTGTATCTGATAGTTTTTCAGAGGTTCCCTAAATCATGCGCTCGTAGCTCAGGGGATAGAGCATAAGCTTGCGGAGCTTGGGGTCGCAGGTTCGAATCCTGCCGGGCGCACCACGTTGAATTTCGCGATTTTAAAGAAGTTGAGGTTTGCTCGTTGTCATATTTTTTTAAATATTTCCACTGTTTCTTTGTGGATTTTTTTGTTGCTGGCGAAAATGTCTGAGCCGAATAAGTCCAGTTCATTGCCGTAAATATCCGTTACTTGTCCGCCTGCTTCGCTGACTATCAGCGATCCTGCCGCTATGTCCCATGGTTTTAGTCCGAATTCCCAATAGCCGTCGAAGCGTCCGCAAGCGATGTAGCAGAGGTCGAGAGCCGCGGCTCCAAGGCGGCGGAGCGCTTGCGATTCGAATGTTATTTTTTCAAAATATGGGATGTTTATTTCTTTATGCGTTGTCGGAAAGCCCGTAACGAAGAGCGAATTTTTTACCGATTTTACGTTGGAAACTTTTATTTTTTTCCCGTTTAAAAACGCGCCATGGCCTTTTTGCGCGTAAAATAGCTCGTTTAATTCAGGCGCAAACACGACTCCCAAAATTAATTCTCCGGATAAATATTCGAAATTCTTGGATTTTTTTATTGATTTTGTTCCAAATAGTCCGATCGAAACCGCGTAAAGGGGAAGTCCGTGCGCGAAATTTGTCGTGCCGTCGAGAGGATCTATCAGCCAAATGTATTTTTTGTTCGCGAATTCTTTCATAAAGGCTCCTGTCCCATTAGGGTTGCCTATCAAGTAGTGTGAGCGAGCTTCGCGAGCGAACTTCTCTCCGTAGGATTTTGTTTGGTTGAAAGAAGATTCTTCCGCCAAAATTCCATGATCAGGATACGTTTTGTTGATGTTTTCTATGATGAATTTTTCGCTGGCTTTGTCGGCATTTGTTACGAGGTCGTTTACGCCTTTTTCAACCACTTTTAAAGGCTTCTTTTTTTTCTTTCAAAATAATCACTCCCGCCTGTTTTGCCGTTTTTATCGCGAAATCGAGTATGTTCATGCGGCGATTTTATCACTTAATCCATGAATTTTAAAATTATTTTATGGAAATTTTAATTCCGTATGCCACGATGCTTGTGTATTTATTAACCACATAGTATAATTAGCTATATTAATTAAATTAACTAATTTCACTATGATTCACACCTTGTCTATGTTTAACACAGGTCAAGTCACTTTGCCCAAATCTTGGAGAGCAAAATATAAAACAAATAAGTTTGTGGCTGAGGAAACTAAAGGGGGATTGCTTATTAAGCCGTTGGTTAAGAACGAGACAGTGTATTACGAAGATGAAAAAAGCTTTGGTCTCTATTGCGAAAGTGGATTGGATATGGAAAAAATCAAACAAGCTATCAAAAAGATGGATGGATAAAATTCAAAAAGCATTAGACAAGTTAACAAAAAAGAAAAGAGCTATAATCTTTAAGGTTTTGCAAAAAATCATAGATAATGATGTATTTGATTTAAAACCAAAAAAACTCAAGGGCTTCAGCAACTATTATCGAATTCGATCAGGGAATATGCGTCTGGTTTATAAAACGGAAAATGGGAAAAACATCCTCGTCAATATAGATTATCGTAAGGATGTATATAAAAAGCTCTAATTGTTGCGGTTTAGTTGTTTTGATTAGTCGCTTCTGGTACAATCTTTTGGCTTTGTTTATTTATTTTGTTGTATGGGGAAATTCGCACTTAAAACAGACATGAGTCCGAAGGGTGATCAGCCCGCGGCGATTGCCTCTTTGTCAGAAGGGATTAATCACAAAGAGCGATTTCAAACTTTGCTTGGGGTTACGGGTTCGGGGAAAACTTACACTATGGCAAAAGTGATTGAGCAGCTGCAAAGGCCGGCTCTTGTCTTGGCTCATAATAAAACTTTGGCGGCACAACTTTGCAGTGAGTTTCAGGAATTTTTCCCCGACAACGCGGTGAGTTACTTTGTGTCTTATTATGATTATTATCAGCCCGAAGCCTATTTGCCATCTACGGATACTTATATTGAGAAAGACGCGTCTATCAATGAGGAAATTGAT
This sequence comes from Candidatus Peregrinibacteria bacterium, assembly GCA_016214225.1. Classification (GTDB taxonomy): domain Bacteria; phylum Patescibacteriota; class Gracilibacteria; order UBA1369; family LOWO2-01-FULL-3; genus JACROX01. Next base: position 2,368 of record JACROX010000114.1, read on the forward strand.
AAATTCAGACACGCGGCAACGGCGAATTTGCTGACTCGCAGGGATGTTATTATTGTGGCTTCCGTTTCATGTATTTACGGGCTGGGTTCTATCGAAGATTACACGGCTTTGTCGAGGACAATTAAAGTTTCGGACACGATTGTTCGTGATAAACTTTTACGCCATTTGACGGATATGCAGTACAGAAGATCATCAATGGAATTTAAAAATGGAATGTTCCATGTGCTCGGTGACACAGTTGAGATTTTTCCTCCTGACAGGGACAGTGTTTTCAGATTGGAATTCTTTGGCGATGAGATTGATGCCATTTCCGAGGTGGATTCTTTTACAGGTGAGCTTATTAAAAAACTGGATACTGTTACCATTTTTCCGGCTAAACATGATGTTACGACAGATGAGAAAATTAAAAGAGCCGTGGATGGGATAAGAGTTGATTTGGGAAAAAGGTATATAGAACTTAAAAAAACCGGTCGAGATTTGGAGGCGGAGAGGATTAAAACAAGGACAGAGTATGATATTGAGATATTGCTTGAAACCGGTTATTGCAGCGGTATTGAGAATTACACAAGATATTTGAGCGGGAAAGCTCCGGGTGAGAGGCCAACTAGTTTGATGGATT
>JACROX010000117.1 GCA_016214225.1 Candidatus Peregrinibacteria bacterium
CGGAAATATTAATTTCTTCCTTTTTCGTGTTGAAAAATTATTCGCCTAAAATTTTCTCCATGAAAAAATCGTATGATCCGGTTTTATTTTAGAATATGCGAATGAGGTCGGTTTTATTGACGTAGTAACCCATTCAATTTATAATTGACCGTATAAATCTACCTCGTAAACGGAAGCAGTCCTACGATTCTTGCGGTTTTTATGGCTTTCGCAACCTGTTTTTGGTGTTTTAAACATGTGCCGCTGTAGTATTTTGGCACAATCTTGAAGTATTGCGTCATGAATCTTCTAAGAAGTCTTACGTTCTTATAGTCAATAAATTTGACGTCATTCTTATGAAAATAGCATTTTCTATCTTTAAATGTAGGCATATTTGTACTTAATTATTAAAATATATTTTCTGAATTTTCTTCTTCAGGAATAACATCCATATCCTGCTCAACGGCACCGATAATCGCCTTATCCTCTTCGTCTCCTCCTTCTCTTCTGTCCAACATAATCATATCGTGTACGACAACCTCCGTTCTAAACCTTTTTTCTCCACCTTCCGTTTCCCAACTTCTGGTTTTCAAATAGCCTTCAAGGTATACCAATTTTCGATCTCATAAATACTACTGTTATGTTTTATAAAGAAATATCCGGGTAATTTATAATACTTTTAAGTTTTTCATCAAATTCTTCGAGCCTGGTTCGCGATTCTTTGTCTTCATCTTTTTTCTTTTTTGGAGTTCGCTCGCAAAGCTCGCTCACGGTATTGGCTAGAACACCTTCGGTGTTCTTGGGGCCTTCGGCCTTAGGCTTTTCAGCATGTTCCTCTTTAACTTCCTCTTTTTTCTCAACTTCTTTTTCTTCAGCCTTTGCAATTTTGGCTTTTACTTTCGGAGCCGGCACCTCTTCTGCATGCTTGGGCTTTGCGACTTTCAGCTTCTGTTCTTCCTTTTTTTCTTCATCTTTTTTAAGTTTCATCTCTTCATCTTTTTCTTCTTTTTCCCATTGTTCTTCGTATTCTTTTAACGTTTTAAATACATAATTTTTAGGAGTACTTGTAATCAAATATCTTATAACCTTTGGGTGAATATTTAATGTATTTTTAATTTCCTGAATTTTGTCCGGAGATATTTCAAAATTAAGTACCATGTAAAAACCTTGCTCCTGTTTTTTTATTGTGTAAGCAAGTTTTCTTATTCCCCAAATGTCCTCATTTAAAACCCTGCCTTCTCCCGAAGTTATGAGTTCTTTTACTTCCGCGATGTAACTATTGGTCTTTTCTTCGCCCAAATCCGGAAGAAGAACAAACATCATTTCATACATATTTTTTTGGATTAAGATCTAATATGGATCTTTAAACTCTATATATTTAGGATGAGGAATTCGCTCGCTGCGCTCGCTCATGCTGTTGGCTAGGGCAACTCGCCTGTGGCGAGATTGCCTTATAGAGTAAAAAAATGAAAGCAGTGGGAAGTTATCAAAACGGCGGAATTTTAGCAATAGCAAATCACGATATTTTGTTAAAAAAGTCAAGTATTTATTTTTATATGTAGGCAAATTTGACATAAAACATCACTTCTATTTTTTGGCTTATTGCTTTGCTTATTGATATATTTAGCACATTGTCAATAGAGCTGTTCGCCATATTTCTTCCGTAATGTCAACCAAGGAGCCTTGCGGGATCATTTTCAAATAAGTCATACTTATATAAGTGACGCGCGGTTGGCTATGAAGTAATTCATTTTTACGCAGACGCATATGGAAAACACATTGCAGGTAAATAAGTTCGCGAGAAGAGTAAGACATTTTAAAATCTTCTCAAAAGTCGAGCTGGCTAAGATTTATACTTTTGATTTTCTTGGTTTCACAATCTCGCCTTTTACGAGAGTCGCAAGAGTTCCTTTCGTAGTTAAAACCGTTGCCGTATTTTCTTCGATAAAGCAAAGAATTATTGATGTTATCCCCGTGGCTCCAACAAAGAAGCTTATTTTTGACGCGGTTGTTTTATCCGTTATGACCGTTTTTGTAACTTCTTTAAACTTTGGAGGAAGCATCTCCGCCGCTTCCATTGATTATAGTTCCGATTCTGTCGGTTCTTATGCTGTTCCCGGAGATGTTCTCGTTGCCGACGAAGAAGGCTATCTTGTAAAAATGAATCCTCAAACCGATAACGCCACAAGAATAGGTATGACCGACTATGCCGTACATATTGTTTCATCGGGCGAGACTTTGTCCATGATAGCCGCGAAATACCGTGTCGGAACCGACACCATAATGTGGGAAAACAATCTTGCTAACGTAAACAGCCTTAGAATAGGGCAGAAACTTCTTATCCCTCCAGTGGACGGTATAAGTTATCAAGTAAATAAGGGGGATTCTCTTGAAAAAGTAGCTAAGAAATACAATATCGCGTCGTCCGCGATTATTGCTCAGAACAATCTCTTGGATAAGACCTTAACAAAAGGTCAGATAGTATTTTTGCCCGGAGCAAAGCCTATCGCTTCGGATAAAGCCGAATCATCCTCTTTTAGGGTCGTTTCGGCCACACGTGGAGTTGATAGAACGACTACGGCCGCGAAATCTTCCGCGTCTCCCGCTGTTGGTAAAATATTTATATTCCCGACTCACGGTGTTATTACGCAAGGATTCAGTTCAAGGCATTACGGTATTGACATAGCGGATTCAAGTAAGCCTGCTATTTGGGCGGCGGCTTCAGGAAAAGTTATTAAGGTTTCGGTTGGAACTTGGGGCGGAGGATATGGAACTCACGTGATTATAGACAATGGAAGTGGTATTCAAACTCTTTACGGTCATATGAGTAAGGTTAATGTTACCGAGGGACAGTTTGTAAATCAGGGTGATGTTATTGGGATTATGGGAAATACAGGCCGCGTATATGGGGTTACAGGTATCCATCTTCACTGGGAAGTGATGATAAATGGGGTGAAAAGAGATCCTAGAAACTATTACTAAGATGGCTGGAACTTCTGGAAAACTATCATCCCCATGGAGTTCGCTTCGCTCACGCTATTGGCTAGCAACCCTTCGGGTCGCTTGGCGTATTCCTAGGAGTTTGGCAATTGGCGTTGTTTTGTTGTATCAAAAAACATTATCTCCCGATCATGGCTTCTTGACGGCTTTATTTCCCGGCGGTTATTGCAGATTTACACCTTCCTGCTCCGATTACTGCAAAGAAAGTTTTAAAAAAAATGGCTTTCTTTACGGTTTTGTTAAGTCTTTTTGGAGGATCTTGAGATGCAATCCGTGGG
>JACROX010000111.1 GCA_016214225.1 Candidatus Peregrinibacteria bacterium
CTCTGCCATTTGTTCTTTCGAAAATATTGTTCTCATAAATTCTTTTGTTAATTGATTACAAACGGATTCTAACAAAAGAAAACTGTACCCGTGTCCACTTTTTGGGGTACAGATCATGGTGGGCAAGGAGGGACTCGAACCCTCACTTTCTTGCGAAAACGGGATTTTGAGTCCTGCGCGTCTACCAATTCCGCCACCCGGGCAAAAATTTTGTGGATTAAGCCAAGCCGTCTTTTTATTGTTTTTTCCCAATTCTGTTCCACAATACCAATATCGGTGTGGCTACAAATATTGATGAGTATGTTCCGATTGCCACTCCCAATGTAAGCGCCAGCGTGAAGTAGAATATTGATGAATTGCCCCAAATCAATAGCGCTATCAATGCTATAATTGTCGTAAGGGCTGTGTTTAATGAACGGACAAGCACTTGATTTAATGATTCATTGGCTATATTTGGGAAGTCGTCCAAGCTTTTTCCATGGTTCAATATGTTTTCTCTTATTCTGTCGAAAATAACGATTGTGTCATTTACGGAATAACCGAATACCGTCAATATTGCCGTTACAAACAGTGTGTCTATTTCAACGTTAAATAATTTTCCAAGAATAATAAATAATCCTGTTACAATCGTAACGTCATGAATTAGCGCTATGATCGCGCAAATTCCAAATCTTAACGGATGCAGTGATTTTGGGATTTTCCTGAACGAGAATGTGATGTAGGCGATTATCATTACTATCGCGATTAACAAAGAAACTATCGCTTTTTGAAGCAAGCTTTGACTTAGAACCGCTCCGATCGTTGAGAATTTTTGTTCCGTAAACTTAGGCAGTTTTTCTTTCATCAATTTTAAAACTTTATCATGATCTTCAGAGCTTAGGTATTTTGTTTTAACAATGAATCCATTTGTTCCGGCTTCAATTATTTTTATTGTTGTTAGATCTATACCTCCTTCACTGTTTTTTATTGTTGTGTCATTTTGATCCGTCTTTGAAACCTCTATTATGCTTTTTGGTCCCGATGGTTGGATTTGCGTTCCCGAATTTATTTCTTTTTCTATGTCCTTAAGTTTTGTAGCCAGTTCTTCTTTTGTTATGGTAGAGTCGAATTTGTATTCAAGAAGCGTGCCTCCTTTAAAGTCTGTTCCCAAATTTAGTCCGAACGCAATTAAAGAGATTATTGTGATTCCAAGAAGTATCCCGGAAAATGTGTATCCGTATTTCGCTTTTTGGATGAATGGAATATTAAGTTTTTTGGAGTCTTCTTTTACGCCGATAAACAGTTTTAGATTCTGTGTGATTTTTTTACCGATGAGTCCGATTAGGAAAGTTTTTGTAATTATTATCGCCGTGAACATTGAAACCAAAATACCTGCCGCAAGGTTGAACGCGAATCCTTTAATCATGGAACTTCCGAAGAAAAACAGGATTGCGCAAGTCAGCAGGGTGGAGAAGTTGGAATCTCTTATCGCGCTCCATGCTCTTTCAAATCCGGCATCGAGTGCTGATGAAAAACTTTTGCCCGCTTTTAATTCTTCTTTAATTCTGGCGAAAATAAGCACATTCGCGTCCACTGCAATACCGATGGAAATGATGATACCGGCGATACCCGCGAGAGTCAGGACCACGCCGCTTTTTATTAAGAATGTTATGAAAAAGAACGCGAAACAGCTTAAAACAAATGAGATGAATTTTTCCCATCCCGAATCTTTGCTCGATAGAAGTTTTGCGATTAAGAAGAAGAAAACTGCTAGTGCGATTACAATCGCTATTCCCAGATGCAATTGCGATTTAATCAAAAACATCAGAATTGATGTGTATATTAAAAGCGCTCCATCGGCGATGAGACCGGCCACTTTGTAGTTTAGAACCATGAATACCATTACAAACAGAAGTCCCATTAGTCCGGCGATTATGCTTTGATTTAGAGCTTCTTTCCCGAGTGTCGCTCCAATTGTGTATTCTCCGCTAAGGATAATCGGCGCGGGAATTGCTCCCGTATTTAGGTCTTGAGCCAATTTTTTTGCCTCGTCTGTAGTAAATTGTCCGTTGATTTGTGCGTTTCCTCCCGATATTTTCTCATTTACTTTTGGGGCTGAAATCAGTTCTCCTCCGACAAAAATAGCTATTCTTTTATTTACGTTTTTTCCCGTTATTTCTTCGAAAAGTTTTGCTCCTTCCTCGTTGAATTTTATCTGTACGTAAGGTTGGTAGAAGTTGTCTAATTGTACGTCCGCGTGGACGAAGTGTTTTCCTGTCAATCCGGTATCTTTCCATGGATCGGGAAGTGTCGAATAAACTATGTTCGCGTATTTGTACTGAATCGTTGTTTGGTTTGTTTTTACGCTATCCGCTTTGATTATGTGGTAACCAAATTGTGTTTTGGTAGGTTCGCTCAGTTCACCGTTTTTGGAAAGTTTTAACGCGGCTTGTTCGAAATCGAAAACATATGTTCCTTCTCCTGTTACAGGCTTGTCCAGTTTTCCTCCTTTATCTTTATTGCTGTTGTCGTTTGAAAATCCTTTCGCAAGTTTTGTAAAATCTTCACCTCCGGCTAATTTTGATTTTATTTCTTTGGCAAGTTTTTCCGCTTCATCCTGAGTTCTTGTTACCGTGGCATCCGCTCCGGTCGCTCCTTTGTAGGCTATTAGAATGTGGCTTACGTCAACTTCCGGTTTATCTTTTGAAACTTCTTTTTTGTCTAAAAGTTTTATGATTCCGATTCCGGTTTGTTCTACTGTTTTTCCGGTGTCGTCAGCGATAAAAGTTCCTCCCGTTTCCACTGTGTTTTGGGTGATTTCTCCAATTTTTAGGTTTGATAAGGTGTCTTTGATTTTTGAAGGAACTTGATCCAGTGGCTGATAATCAGTTATGAAATATTTTACTTTATCGGGAGCGGACTGTGCTTCCTCTTGTCCGATTACTTCGAATGCTTTTCCTTGTTTAATTTTGCTTAGCGCTGATTTTGCGTTTGCTTTTATGTCGTCTAATTCGGACTGAGAAAGTTTTTCTTTGTCAGTGTCTTTTTCTTCTTTGAATTCCAACTGGATGGTTTTTCCCACCGTTTCTTTTGCTTTTTCGAGACTTACCATTTTTTTCTCTTCTTCCGTCAACTGATCCACGGATTTTTTATCTTTCAGATATTTGTCGGCATCTTCTTGTAAAATCTGTGCCGCTTTCGCGATCTCCACAACTATATGTTTTTCGTCTCCGATGTTTGAAATATAAATGTTTGGTTCGGATATTCCGAGTCCGTTTACGCGTCTTTCAATAACTTGTCTTACGCCTTCTATCAATCCGGGCTGATCTTTTTCCGGTACTTTTCTTAAGTCCACTTTGTAGTCGAGTTGCGATCCGCCTTGAAGATCAAGTCCAAGCTGTATTTTGGTGTTTAGAATTTTTTCCGGAGTGAAAGGTGCTATTTGTTTCTGAATTTCCGGAGGTAAATCATAAAATCCGAAAATTACGGCAAGAAAAATTGTGGCAAATATTTTCCAAGATAGAAATCTTTTCATGTTTTAGTTTGTTATATATTTTTTGATTTAAGTTGTCTATGAAGTTTATTGTCCATTGATTCGTTATTGCCTTTCCCTGTTCTTCCGTAGTCATCCTCAAGTTTTATGACATCGTCCAGGTCGGGAGTTGATACTTCTATTACTCTTGTATTGTCCTCCATGGCTTCCAAACGGTGGATAGTATATGGATAAATATCTATTCTGTCACCAGGACGTAAAATTTTCTCTTGCAGGCGCTTTTGGTCTGTGCCGTAGATTAATTTGGCTTTTCCGCTTAAAAGATATTGAGTTTCCTGTTTTTTCTCGTGATATTGCAGACTGTATCTGTGCCCTTTATATACTTCAAGTATTTTCCCCGCGTATTTATCGATATGCGCAAACCATATTTCTCGTACCCAAGGTTTTTCTTTTATTTGAGTTTTTAGGTTTTTATTTTTCATAAAAAAAAATTAAAAAGGTTATGGAGTTCGCCCGCTATGGCGGGCTCACGGTATTGGCTAGGCAACCCCCGCCAAGGCGGGGAAGCCTTGTTAATGAATTTCTTTCACTCTTTTGCTTTGGTCTTTTTTACAAATTAAAAGTCCGTCTTTTGTGTCGACAACCACTATGTCTTTTAATCCGCTTACAGCTGTTTTTCTCTCGGTGTCCGAGTATATCAAACATCCTTCTGCGTCCAATGTTTTTATGTTCCCGCGAGTTATATTTTCGTTTCGGCTCTTTGCCAGCGCGTTATATATTGTTTCAAAATTGCCTATATCTGTCCAATTTAAGTTCGCAGAGATTATTCTTACTCTTTCTTTTGGCACTTTTTCCACAATCGCGTAGTCGATGGATATTTTTTCCAGAGTCGGATAAATTTTCAAAATTGTTTCATCTTGAGTTTCTCCGCCCAAATGTTTCGATATTTCCATAAATTTTGAATACGAATCTTTTTGAAATTCCTTGAAGAATTCAAGCATTGTTTTTGCTTTGAACACATAAAGACCGGTATTCCAAAAATATCCGCCTTCTTCCATGAATTTTTCCGCAGTTGGTTTGTCTGGTTTTTCTTTGAAGCTTTCGAGTTCGTAAGCTTTTCCATCCGATATTTTCTCTCCCACTTTTACATATCCATATCCTGTA
>JACROX010000113.1 GCA_016214225.1 Candidatus Peregrinibacteria bacterium
AGCCGCGATAAAAGATGTTGGCAGAGTTTTGGGCTATCCTTACCAAGAAGTTGATAAAATTGCCAAACTTGTTCCTTCCCCTATCCTTGGTAAATATTCTCCCTTGATTGAATCGCTTGAAAATGATCCCGATTTAAGAAAAACATATGAATCCGATCCACGAGCGAAAGTTTTACTCAATTACGCGAAGAAAATTGAAGGAACAGTCAGACAAATCGGGACTCACGCGTGCGCGGTTGTAATCTCCGAAAAGCCTCTTACCGAGTATACCGCTTTGCAAATGAGCGCTTCCGGCAAAGATGAAATAGTAACTCAATATTCCGCGAAGCCCATTGAAAATTTGGGACTTCTTAAAATGGATTTTTTGGGACTTAGAAATTTAACGGTTATACAAAAAACGAAAGAATTTGTGCTTGAAAGGACCGGAGAAAAAGTAGTCATGGATGAAATATCTCTTGAGGACAAGGATACTTTTGATCTTTTGCAAAAAGGAGATACCACCGGAGTTTTTCAGCTTGAATCCGCCGGAATGCGCAGGTATTTGAAAGACCTTAAGCCTACCAAATTTGAAGATATTGTGGCTATGGGAGCGTTGTATAGGCCGGGTCCGATGGAATGGATTCCCGATTATATAAAAGGCAAACATAATCCGGAAAAGGTTCACTATATGCATCCTTCTTTTAAGTCCGTTCTGGAATCCACTTACGGGGTCGCGGTATATCAGGAGCAAATTTTACAATTGGCGCGTGATTTTGCCGGTTTTACTTTTGGGGAAGCCGATATTCTAAGGAAGGCCGTGGGGAAAAAAAGCACTTCGCTTCTTATGGAGCAACGTGAAAAATTTACGCAAGGAGCCGTAAAAAACGGATATAACGAGAAGCTTGCCAAGGATGTTTTCGAGCATGTTATAGAGCCTTTTGCAGGATATGGTTTTAACAGGGCTCACGCGGTTTGTTATGGATTAATTGCCTATGAAACGGCTTATTTAAAAGCACACTATCCTATCGAATTTATGACGGCTTTGTTATGCAGTGATCCCGGGAATACCGATCGTGTCGTTCTTGAAATCAAAGAATGCAATGAAATGGGAATAAATGTTTTGCCTCCTTCCGTAAACGAATCTTTTGCTCACTTCGCGGTGGATGAAAAAAATCAAATCAGATTCGGCATGTTGGCCATAAAAGGCATCGGAGACGGACCCGTAAAAGAGATTATTGAGGCCAGAGAAAAGGGAGGAAAATTTAAAAATCTTGTTGATTTTACGAAAAGGGTTTCGGCCCATGTTTTTAATAAAAAATTAATAGAATCTTTAGCTCTGAGCGGGGCCATGGATGAATTTGGAGACAGAAAACAAATCGCTGAAAATTATGAAGAGATAAGCAAGTACGCGAAAGCGGCTCAACAAATCTCATCCGGAAATCAGACAAATATTTTCGGGATGATGGACGCAAGTGAGCAAATTGAGCCTGAAATTACCATGAAAAGTGTTCCAAAGTCGACTTCTTTTGAATGTTTAAAATGGGAAAAACAGCTTTTGGGTATGTATGTTTCCGGACATCCGCTACGAGGACTAAAAAAATATTTAGCAAAGAAAGCTCATCTTATCGGAGAAATTACTCCCAAACAATTGAAGAATAAGGTTATAGTTATCGGTCTTATTTCAGGTATAAGAAAAATTCTGACAAAAGGTGGAACTTATATGGCCACTTTTGTCATTGAAGATTCTACAGGGAAAATCAATGCTATCATCTTTCCAAAAACATTATCCGGATATGGTCAGTTTTTGAGTGAAGATGGTATTTTGGAAATATCCGGCGCGTTGGATTTCAGGCAAGGGCAGTATCAAATATCATGTGACTGCATAAAAGTTTTATCTCTTGAAGCAATGATTAAAAACGCGAAATCTTCAAAAGTTTTTGATGCCGATGATAAGTCCGGCTTGGGCGTTAGGTTCTTGGATGATATTTTGTCGGATAAAGAAATAAAAAATGAAGTTGATTCAGCTAAAATCGAAGATTTTTCTTTGGATGACGTGAAACCCGCAAAAATACCGATAGAAAATAAAATTTATTTAATTAAAATTGAAAATCAGGCCGATAAAGATATGCTCGGTAATCTTAAAAATCTTTTGTTTGACCACAAAGGCGACACTCCGGTTGAAATTCTTTTAAATGTTGCAAAAAAAAGGATAAAACTTCCCTTTGGCATTAATCTCACTCCCGATCTTCAAAAAAGAGTAGAGTCGCTTTTAACATCCGAAAAATGATGTTAAGATGCTTCCGATTTTTTTAATTATTATTTTATGTATAGAACTCATACCTGTGGTGAATTAAATGAAAAAAATGAGGACAAAGAAGTTGTTCTTGCCGGATGGGTACATCGCAGAAGGGATCATGGCGGTGTGATTTTTATAGATATCAGGGACAGATACGGTTTGACTCAAATTGTGTCCGATCCCGTAAATCAGAAAAAATCTCATGACGTTATGAATCTTGCCAGATCCGAGTATGTTCTTAAAGTAACGGGGAAAGTTCGTTTAAGACCGGGTGGAAATGAAAATACAAATCTGAAAACCGGTAAAATAGAAGTTTTGGTCACTGATATTGAGATTTTAAACGAATCGAAGACTCCCCCATTCGAAATCGATCAGGAATCTGAAGTTAATGAGGAAATGAGGCTTACTTACAGGTATTTGGATTTGAGAAGAGAAAGAATGAAAAATAATATTGTTCTCCGACATTCGGTAATTAAATTTATAAGAGATTTTTTGGATAAAGAAAATTTTTTGGAGATAGAAACTCCCATTTTGATAAAAGGCACACCCGAGGGAAGCAGAGAATATCTCGTTCCTTCCAGACTTTATCCCGGAACTTTTTATGTTTTGCCTCAATCCCCTCAACAACTGAAACAGCTTTTGATGGTTGCCGGTTTCGACCGTTATTTTCAGGTCGCGAGATGTTTTAGGGATGAGGATCAGCGAGGAGACAGACAGCCCGAATTTACTCAATTGGATATTGAAATGTCGTTTATCGAGGTTGAAGATATTATGAAAATAAATGAAAAGCTTTTAATCGAATTGATTAAAAAATTCGTGCCTCATAAAAAAATCAAAGCGGACCCTTTTCCCGTTTTGACTTATGAAGAGGCAATGAATAATTATGGCGTTGATAAGCCCGATTTAAGGTTTGATTTGCCTTTGGCGGATGTTACCGATATTGCCGGAAAATGTAATTTTTCCGTTTTTAAAGATGCCGTTAAAAATGGCGGAACAGTAAAAGGTCTCAAGGTTTCGGGCGGATCAAAATTCACGCGTAAAGAAATAGATGAATTTACAGAAGTCGCGAAAATATATGGAGCAAAAGGATTGGCTTATATAACGATAGATGCAGATGGTCTGAAATCTTCGATTGTTAAATTTTTTGATGAGAAAGAACTCAAACAAATAATTGATAAATGCGTGGGAAAAGCCGGAGATATTATTTTCTTTACGGCTGATAAATTTAAAATTGCTTGCGAATCACTCGGTCATGTCAGGCTTGAAATCGCGAAAAAGATGAATCTTATTGATGAAAATTTGTTTGCTCTGCTTTGGGTAAAAGATTTTCCAATGTTTGAATATAATGAAGAAACTAAAAAACTGGATGCCGTTCATCATCCTTTTACTTCACCTAAGGATCCCGATGTATTTAAAAAAACTCCCGAAAAGGCTTTGGCAAAGGCTTATGATGTAGTTTTGAATGGAGTCGAAATCGGTGGCGGGTCAATAAGAATTCACGATAAAGAGATTCAAAGTAAAATTTTTGAAATCTTGGATATTTCAAAGGAAGACGCACAAAGGAGATTTGGTCATATGTTAAACGCTTTTCAGTATGGAGCCCCTCCTCATGGCGGTATCGCATGGGGAATTGACAGACTTCTTATGATGTTTGCCAACGAGTTAAACATAAGAGAAGTTATTGCGTTTCCTAAAGATCAGAAAGCCAAAGATTTGATGCTTAAAGCGCCATCCGAGATGCCGAATGAACAAATTGAAGAGTTGCACATTAAGCTTAATCTTAAATAAGATGTGGTCTTAGGCTTATTTTTCTGCTAAAATATAAGGAACATATAAAAATCGTGTCAGAGAATTAAAATGAGCACTTTAGTCATTACCCTCATTGCCACCGGAATCGCTGTAACTCTTTTTTCCATCTTTGTTAAATACTTGAGATATAGATCAAATCTTGAGAGGTCGTTTAATATGGTTTTTCTTGAAATAAAAGTTCCTCGTAAAGAATCAAAAGAAGACAGAGAAGTTGAGAGTGAACAATATTCGAATCAAAAAGATTTTAAAGAAATTACCGGAGGAATAATGACTCAATTTTTTGAATCTTTGCATGGTATCTATATCAAAGAGTGGTACAACCTCTTTACCGCGCAAGATTTTATGTCTTTCGAGTATGCCGTTTTAGATGCTCAAGTGCATTTTTTTGTCGTATGTCCGAGAAAATTGCAATCATTGATTGAGAAACAACTAACGGCTTTTTATCCCGATGCTTATGTTGAACAGGCCGAGGATTATAATATTTTCAGGCCCAACAGTCAGGTTGTTTCGGCTTATATCGTCACTAAAAAAAAGTTTTGGTATCCGATCAAAACTTATTCCCATATGAATGCCGATCCGTTAAACGGGATCATCAATTCTCTTTCAAAAATCACAAAAGATGAAGGAGCCGCAATACAAATTATGATAAGGCCCAAGAAAGACGGATGGCAGAAAAAAGGAAGGAAAGAAGCCAATAAGATTTTTCAAAATAAAACACATTTGGGATTTGCTTGGTATAATCCGATCAGTTGGTTTTCTTCCATGTTTGAAGTTTTATTCCGCGGGGAGGAAGCTTTGAAGCCCAATCAGGAAGCTACCGAGAGGACTACGCCGCTTACCGACGAGGAAGTAAAGTCAATGGAAGAGAAAAATTCCAGGGCCGGATTTCATGCCATTATCAGATTGGTTGCCTGCGCGAATACAAAGAGGGAAGCTATGACAAATTTGATCGCAATGAGAAGTTCTTTTTCCCAGTATTCTTCTTCAAACGGCAATGCCTTGGAGTATACTCATTGGCATGGGAATAAAAGGCTTGTGACAAATTTTATTTTTCGCAATTTCTGGAGAGGATTTAATCAATGGGTTACGTTTCACAGAATGTTATTTTCCGCCGAGGAACTCGCCAGTATATTCCATGTTCCAAACATAAGATTCAATAAATATCCTTCGATCGCGTGGCAGAATTTTAAAATTTCTCCTCCTCCCGCCAATATCCCAACCTCGGGGCTTTTGCTGGGGCATAATGTTTATCGAGGAGAAAAGAAGGAGATTAGGCTTAAAACCGAAGATCGGTTTAGGCATTTTTATGTTATCGGACAAACCGGTACCGGTAAATCTTCCATTTTGCAGGTGATGATTCGACAGGATCTTAAAAATGGCAACGGGCTTTGTGTTATTGATCCTCATGGATCTCTTATTGAGGATATTTTGCCTTTTATCCCTCGTGAAAGAGCTGATGACGTGATTTATTTTGATCCCGCCGACATGGAAAGACCTTTGGGTATGAATCTTCTTGAAGGAGAAACATGGGAAGAAAAAGAGCTTGTCGCTCTTGATGCCATGAATATCATGATTAAACTTTTTGATGAAGAAG
>JACROX010000119.1 GCA_016214225.1 Candidatus Peregrinibacteria bacterium
AGCGTTCTCCCGTGCATTGTAATATTTGCCGGCTTAACTTCAAGCAAGTGTTTTACCCACTCTTCAGCGACAATTTTATCATATCCAATTCTTGTTTTTACGGAAATCGGAATAATTTTTCTAACAAACTCCCCTTTTCCAAAATTCATCTCTTCGATTTTTTTAATCATTTCATCGCTCACTCCGACATCTTTTAATTCAGCTCCATTCGCAAAGTCCTCAGCCGCTTTTTTCACGGTTAAAATAATTTTTTTCGCGATCTCGGGAGTTTTTATAAGCCCCGCCCCCGACCCCCTTTTTGCGATTTTATTAACGGGACATCCCATATTTATATCAATTCCATCGAATCCAAGCGCGCACAACATAAGCGCGGATTTATAAAAGGAATCAACCTCCACTCCAAAAAGTTGTCCGACAATGGGACGTTCCTTCTCTTCATAAATAAAAGCGGACAACATTTTAACTGCTCCACGAGCCAATCCTTCGACATTCACAAATTCGGTAAAAATAATGGAAGGCTTCCCGTATTTTGCTAGCATATGCCTGAAAGCAAAATCCGTAACACCATCCATCGGCGCGAGCCCGACAATCGGCTTCTTTAATTTATCCCAAAACCCTCGTTTACCCATATATCAAGATTATAACAAAATTTTATCGAAAAACACTCGCCAAACGACTTAAAAACTTGGAACCAAAACTACGATTATTATCAACTTCCTTCGAATATCTTTGCTTAAATGGATCAAGCAAAGAACGATTGGGCTTCCCTCCAAAAGCTTCCAGTGCGTCCATTGCGGAAACAAGAAGCCCGAAATCTTTCCTGTGCGCGAGAACATCAGATTTTATGTCAAAATCAAACGGATGAACTTGCACAAATTTCTTTTTATCACCATAAGGCTTCATAACCGCTTCTCCAACGAATCTATGTACGTCCGCGCAATCATCAAACAAAAGATCCACTCCAAAAAAAGAAGGGACTTTAATCGTGCCACGAGAAAAATCATCCCATGCATTATCATCATCAGCGCTAAATACAACACTTCGAGAAGATCCACTAACTTCAGAAGCGATTTTGGAAGCATTTTTATCACGATCGACAATTTCGGTATCTGAAGGGATGGTAAGCCCGCTAACGCATTTCGCGTAATTAATAATATGTCCTCTGGCGGCGGTCCATAGCATCAATCGATTTCTACTTTTAGCGACAACATCAAGAATTTCATTTGCGTAAGGCCTGCGAAGCTTTCCAATATCACCTCCCATGCTTACAAGCACTCCTTCCAAATCAAAAGCCAAAAATTTCTCGCGAATTTGAGCAAAAATATCATCAAGTATTGTTACTCCCTCCAAATATTCGGGTGTTTGATAATATGCCTCAGCCTCCGATTGTAAATTTCCAAAAGTTTTCATTTTATAAAAAACAGAACGCAAATCTACACACTTTATACAAAAAAAACAACAAAACATTACCTTTACCGAAACCTCCTAAATTGTTATGCTTCACATACAAAAACTCCTAATCCTCATCCCCATGACAACCACAGACCAAAAAGCGCTCAAGTGGATGGAAAAATATCGCCGCTACACTGATTACATCGGTGCTTCACAACTTTATCTTAAAGAAAATTTTTTCCTTAGAAAAAAAATAAAACCGGATCACATAAAAGCTCGAATACTCGGACATTGGGGAACGGTTCCGGGACTGAATTTTATTTACGCGAATTTAAATTATTTAATTTGGAAACATAAATGCGAGATTCTTTTTATTGTCGGACCGGGGCACGGAGCTCCGGCTGTTTTGGCGAACCTTTACGCGGAAAAAACATTAAACGATTTTTACAAAGAATTTCCTCTGGACGAAAAAGGCGCGGGAAAATTAATCAAAGATTTCAGTTGGCCACACACAAGATTTCCAAGCCACGTTACTCCGACGGTTCCGGGTTCGATTCTTGAAGGCGGAGAACTTGGATATAGCCTTTCAACGGCCTTTGGAGCCGTTTTGGACAATCCTAATTTAATCGCGACCGTGGTTGTTGGTGATGGAGAATCGGAAACGGGCCCTCTGTCCGCGGCATGGCACGGCAATAAATTTTTAAACGCGAAAACATCCGGCGCGGTTCTTCCGATTGTTCACATAAACGGTTACAAAATTTCCAATCCGACAATTTACGGCACGATGTCGGACGACGAATTGAAAAAACTTTTTTCGGGATACGGCTACGAGCCGCTTGTCGTAAAAGAGCCTGACGCTGAGAAAAAAATGCTTTCAGTAATGGAGTACGCGTATCAAAAAATTCGCGCGATTCAAACATCCGCGAGAAAAAATAATAATATTTTAAAACCAAAATGGCCTGTAATTTTATTGCGCACTCCAAAAGGATGGCACGGAGTTCATTCATTTCATAAACATTTGATAGAGGGTTCCTTCCATTCTCACGGTGTTCCTTTAAGTGATCCGAAAACAAATCCGGAAACTTTGAACGCACTCGAAAAATGGCTTAAAAGCTACAAAATCATGGATATAGTGGATGCGAAAGGCAGGCCGAAAAAAGAAGTTTTAACATTTGTTCCTTCAGGAAAATACAGAATGGGAATGAATAAACACGCGATTGGCGGAAATTTTTATAAAAAATTAAAACTGTCGCGTCTTTCAAAATACGAAGCGAAATTTAAAAAACGCGGCGAAGCATGCGCGAACAGCATGACAACGGCGGGTAAATTTTTAGGCGATGTGTTTAAAAACAATCCGAAAAATTTCAGACTGTTTTGTCCGGATGAATTGGAATCGAATAAATTGGACGGAGTATTTTCGGTAACGAAAAGAGGCTACGTATGGCCGATAAAAAAGACCGATGAAAATATCACAACGGACGGCCGCGTTATGGAAATGCTCAGCGAACACACTCTTCAAGGATTTTTGCAGGGATATATTTTGACAGGAAGGAATGGGATTTTAGTAAGCTATGAAGCGTTCGCGACAATTGTAAACAGCATGGTAGATCAATACGCGAAATTTTTAAAACAGAGCTTGAATGTGAAATGGAGAAAGCCGATCGCAAGCGCGATTTACCTTCTCTCAAGTCTTGGATGGCGTCAGGATCACAACGGATATTCTCATCAAAATCCAAGTTTCGTAAGCGGTATTTTGCAAAAACATGGGAACCTTTCTCAAATTTATTATCCGCCGGACGCGAATACTTTGCTCGCCGCATTTGAAGAAACAATGAAAAAGAAAAATTCAATTTGCGTGATAGTCGCGGGCAAACATGAAATGCCTCAATGGTTAACGCTCGACGAAGCCAGAAAACAAGCGGAGATTGGTATTGGAATTTGGGAATGGGTGGGAGGAAAAGAGGCCTCGAAAAATCCGGATGTCGTTCTCGCTTCAGTCGGCGATTACATCACTCAAGAAGCTTTGCTCGCGGTGAAGATGTGCAAAGAACTGATTCCGGAGCTAAAAATCAGGTATGTAAATGTTTCGGAATTAACATCAATCGGGCTTGGAGATTATTGTTCAAATCCGAAAAGCTGTTCAACCGAAACAGGAGTAAACGCGTATTTTACGCATGACAAAGCCGTAGTTTTCAGTTATCACGGATACGTGAATGACATAGAACAAATACTTTGGCCTTACATGACATCAAACCGTTTTACGATTCACGGCTATGAAGAAAAAGGATCCACGACAACGCCTTTTGATTTAACGATTTCAAACGGAGTGAGCAGATATCATTTGGTTATGGATATGGTTGAACAAGGAGCGAAATCAAACAAAGCCGTTGCCGCGAAAAAAAATAAAATAATGGAAATTATTAACGAAAAAATCGCCGCTCATCAGAAATATATTTGTGAAAACGGCGACGATCCGCCCGAACTGAAACAGATGCAATGGTGCTGAAAATAAAGGAATACGCGATTCAATGAATAAAAAAAATATTATACTCTGGACGCTTTACGATTTTGCCAATTCAATAGTTATAATAGTATTTTTTCTATATTTTTCGGAGTGGCTCGTTGTGGATAAAGGGGTTTCGGATTTTTGGAGTAACATCAAACTTTAACTTATTTGTTGTTTTTACGATTTTTATGGGATTTTTATATGGCTCGATTTGAGCGGGAACTCGTGTCGCAATGACAGCATTATGCCCAAAAGAAAAACTGAATTTCGGTTTCAGTTTTTACACTCTCGCCGAACGCGTCTCAACTTTCATCGGCCCGTTGGTGTGGGGTATAGTCACGTCACTGCTTATTGGCATAGGCCCAATGCGTTACCGGATTGCAATAATCACTATGGCAATCTTTGTAGCAATCGGCTTATTCTTTTTGAGAAAAGTCAGGTTTCATTTGTAAGCATCTTTTCTGTGCTTAAAGGTTAAGATTTTTAAATATGTAATATGTTCAACTACGTCAGTA
>JACROX010000120.1 GCA_016214225.1 Candidatus Peregrinibacteria bacterium
AAATTGGAACGAACCGCCGCCTGCTGGACAAAAAAGTCGGTTGGGATTGGTCGGGCGAATGGCGGATTGTGGCGGAAAATCAGAATAAAATCCCCCCAGCGCGCGAGCGAAGCGAGCGCGTACCTTCTTCCGAAAACTCTCAATATCTAACTTGGTCGGGGTGAAAGGACTCGAACCTTCGACTTCTTGGTCCTAAACCAAGCGCTCTAGGCCAACTGAGCTACACCCCGATATTTTATTATTCCGTGTCTCACTCCAGTTGGTTTAGAGCGCTTTGCGCCCTTTATTCATAAGCTGACGGCTCTGCCAACTGAGCTACACCCCGATATTTTATTATTCCGTGTCTCACTCCAGTTTGAGTAGATTGTATAGAAGTGTTCCCCTGTTGTTAAGAGAATTTCCTAATGTAATTTTCCCATTTCACAATAAGGGAAAGGTGTTTATAATTTTTTTGATGGAACGCCTCTATACAAATATTATCGGCACCCCCGTTTATGAAGATAGCAACATGAGGCCTTTAACTGCAATTAAAGACGTTATTGTCGATCCCGATAGCGGAAAAATCATCGCGTTTGTTGTTAATGCAAGTAAAAATTCGGTTATTGTGCCATATGACATTATTTCGTTTGGCGATGGAATTCATATTCACGATCACGGCTGTATTGTTGATGGAAGTGAAATTTTGCGAGTTGTTGAGGTTCAGAAAAAAAATGTTCGAATTTTTCAAAATAATGTTGAGAGTACGGATGGTGAATACTTGGGGAAAGTAATTGATTTTTCCATAGATGCCGCGACTTTGAGTTTACATAAAATATTTGTCGCGAATGTTTTTCTAGGGCTTTTCAGGTATAAAAATAGAATTATTCCGGCAAAAAATATTGTTGAAATTTTGCCGAATAAAATCGTTGTGAAAGATAATTTTGTTAAAGCGGAAGAGGATGTCCGTAAAGTCGTTGTTGAAGATATGGCCTTGAGCGGATAAAAAAAGGAGCCCGTGAATGAGCTCCTTTAAGCGGTCTTTATTTGATAAGCTCGCTTCGTCTCACAACTGGCAGAGCCAGATTGTTCGCCTCAGCTGCGCGCTCGGCCCGTGGCCTCGCCGTGCGCTTGCCATGCGTTTACATGTTCTTACGCGGCAGGCTGTACTGCTGATCCGGAACTAAGAACTGTATTTACAATCGCGAACGCAAGCAGAATTATGATGATACCGACCAAAGAGTAAAGAATGATTTTTTTCGCGTTTCCAACTCCTTCGTCATTACCGGCTGATGTAACATAAGTTACACCTCCGTAGATAACCATGATTACGGCCAAAATTCCCAGGAATCCCAAGAAATAATTTACAATTCTTAAGACAAGTTTTCGGATTGAGCCTTCATTTCCTGTAACATTTCCAAGTTCAGAAGGATTGTCTGTCGGGCTTATTACCGCCGCGTAAGACGTTGACATGAAAGTGAAAAGCGTAATTGCTCCCACCATTAAGGCAAAAACAATTAGAATTTGCTTTATAAGCTTTGTGTTTGATTTCATAGGGTGAGGTTATTTTGTTGGTGTCATTATATCAAATTGTCTATTTTATTGCAAGGATTTGGACTTCTTCTTTGAGTTCGATATTGAATTTGTCTTTTACTTCTTTTTTAATTAAATTCGCAAGTTGTTTTATGTCTTCCGATGTTGCTCCGCCGAGATTTATAAGAAAATTCGCGTGTTTTTCCGAGACTTGCGCTTTGCCGATCGTTTTGCCTTTCAGTCCCGCTTTTTCTATTAACATTCCCGCCGGATTTTCTTTTGACGGATTTTTGAAAAATGATCCGCCGGAAAGATTAAACGGCTGTTTGGTAAGACGTGTTTCGCGGTATTTATCGAGAAGTTTTTGTTGTTCTTCGGGAGAGATTTCTCGTTTCTTTAATTTGAAAACGGCTTTTAGAACAATTTGATTGGATTTTTTCAGTATGCTTTCGCGGTAACCATATTTTAAATCTTTTGTTGATACGATTGTAATTTTGCCGCTTTCAGGGTCGAGAATTTCGGCTTTTACGAGAATGTCTTTTGTCTCAAGTCCGTTGCAGCCCGCGTTTCCTCTGACCGCGCCGCCAATCGTGCCCGGGAGGCTTGTCCATTCTTCAATACCGGAAAGACCATGTTCGATTGATTCTTTTAAAAATTTGGCGATTGTTACTCCACATTCCGCCGTCACTTCTTCCCCATTAAATTCAACATTTGATGCTTCTATTTTTATTATGAGTCCGCGAAACCCTTTGTCGTCAAAGAGAATATTGCTTCCTCCTCCCATTACGAAAAACGGTATATTTTTTGTTTTCGCGAAATTTTATTAAAGAAGTTGGTGACGTAGTTATGGTTAAGTTGGAAAAACGTATTACAACAGATTTAAATAAAGACATTAATAGATTTTTGTTGAAAGACAAGGAAAAGAAGAAAATAAAAGAAGAACTCATT
>JACROX010000005.1 GCA_016214225.1 Candidatus Peregrinibacteria bacterium
CATTCACAGATTGTTGTTCAAAATTTCGCTATCTGAACGGCAAAAACTCATTTTCAAAAACCTGCACAAGACTTTTACGAAAACAGGGCTTTAAGCCGCTTCTCTTCTAGACCAAATCCGCCCGTTTTGCAACGGTTACTTACTGGTGCCGAGGGGCAGAATCGGACTGCCGACACATGGATTTTCAATCCACTGCTCTACCACTGAGCTACCCCGGCGTTAAAACACAGACGAAAGCACAGGGAGATTTTAAAGTTACCTACCTTATAAATCAATCTTTTTTTACAGTATGGCGCGTGTTACCATAAATGCAATGAAGACAAAACGAATTATCATTAAGGTCGGCACAAATTCCATCTCAAATTCTGATGGGACTATCAACAAAAATGTCATAAAGCATTTGGTTGAGCAAATAGCAAAATTATCAAAAGATTATAATATTTTAATCATAACTTCAGGGGCTGTCGGTACCGGAAGAAGTCTTATTAAAGAAAAATTTTATGATGATATTACAAATAAGCAAGTATATGCCGCGGTTGGACAGGTGGAATTAATGAAAATTTATTCCAATTTTTTCAAAAAACATAAAAAAATTATAGCTCAGATACTCGCGACAAAGGCGGATTTTTCAAATCGCGAACATTATTTGAACATGAAAAACTGCTTGGAATCTTTGTTTAACGAAGGGATTATTCCGATAATGAATGAAAATGACGTTGTGGCCACCGATGAATTGATGTTTACAGACAATGACGAATTGGCCGCCCTGATCGCAAAAATGATGACTGTGGATTTGCTCGTTTTACTGACAAATGTTGATGGAGTATATGACAAAAATAAAAAAGTGATTAAATGTTTTGGATGCAATGATAAAACCCCAAACCATATTCTTTCGAAAGATAAATCTGTTTTCGGACGCGGGGGGATGCAGTCTAAATTTAAAATGGCTCAAGTGGCGGCTAAAAGCGGCGTCGAAGTTTGCATAGCTAACAGCAGAGAATTAAATGGAATTATGAGAATCGTAAAAGGCGAGAGCATAGGGACAAAATTTACTCGTAAAAAATCTTGATTTCTATGAAAAATATTTGCGTAGTTGGTGTTGGAAATATGGGAGCCGCGATTATTGAAACCTTAAAATCTTTTTCGGATTTTAAAATTTTTAAGTGCGATAAAAATGATAATCCAAATAAATTTACAGATAAGTGCGATATTTTTATCATCGCGGTAAAATCTCAAGTCTTTAAAGGGCTTTGTTCTTCATTAAAAAACGGCCTTAATGGGAAATTGGTGATTTCAATAATGGCTGGAGTTTCTTTAAAAAAATTACAAAAAGGACTGAAAACAAAAAAAATCGTAAGAGTCATGCCTAATTTGCCATTGAAGGTCAATGAGTCTTTAAGCGGTTGGATCGCGACAAAAGACGTTTCCATCCCTGAGGAGAAATTTGTTCAAAAAATATTAAAATGTTTTGGAAAAGAAATTAAATTAAAAAATGAAAATAAAATAGATGAAATTACCGCTTTGGCCGGATGCGGTCCTGCGTATTTTTATTTACTTACGGGATTGATTTGCAATAAGGCCATGAAGCTGGGGTTTTCCAAAGAATTGGCTGAAAAAATTGCGAATCAAGTGTTTACAGGCAGCGCTAAATTGCTCAGTAAAACAAATTTATCCGCGCATGAATTACTCCCAAAAATAGCTTCAAAAGGCGGTACAACCGAAGTCGCTTTAAAATATATGATGGGCAATAAAATCGATAAAATTGTAGAAAAGGCTATAGATAATTCCATAAATAGAGCAAAAGAACTTAACAATTAATTATGAATTTTCAAGAAGCAATGGCAAAAATAAAGATCGCCGGCAGAAAGTTCATACTCGTCGAAGATGTCATCATTAATGGTATTTTGATTAGGCTTGCTGAGCTTTTGGAAAATAGTAAGGCGAATATTTTGAGTGAGAATGAAAAAGATTTGGTGAAAATCGCTAAAAATGATCCGATATATGATCGTGTTTTGCTTGATGAAAAAAGAATCGAGTTTATGGCACGGAGCGTTAGAGAAATTGCCGCATATGGCTCCCCCGTTGGGATTGAACTTGAACATAAAGTCCTCAAAAACGGCTTGGATTTGCGAAAAGTGAGTGTGCCTCTGGGGGTTGTCGGTGTTATTTTTGAATCTCGTCCAAATGTTGTAATTGATATTTTTGCGCTGTGTTTTAAGTCTAAAAATGCTTGTATTCTGAAGGGCGGTTCCGACGCGGAAAATTCAAATGAGATTTTAATGACGTTGATTTCGCAGGCGATTGAAGGAAAATGCGGTGAAAATATTTTTATGATTGACCTTGTATTCCTTTTGAGAAATGACAGAGAACTTGTGGCTGAATTTTTGAAATCCGATCGATATGTTGATGTTATAATTCCAAGAGGCGGGCGAGGGTTAATTGATTTTGTAAGAAAAAATTCAACTGTTCCCGTTATCGAGACCGGAGCAGGAGTTGTGCATGCTTATTTTGATGAATTCGGTGATTCGGATAAATGCAGAGAGATTGTTTTTAACGCTAAAGTAAGCCGCCCAAGCGTATGTAATGCTCTTGACACTTTGATTGTGCATCGATCAAGATTAAATGATTTGCGAAATATTTGCATATATTTGGAAGAGAAAAAAGTTGAGATTTATGCCGATGAAGAATCATTTGAAATTTTGAATGAAAATTATTCAAAAAATTTATTGCACAAGGCCGATCCGGAAAATTTTGGCACAGAATATTTATCTCTAAAAATGTCTGTTAAAATGGTTGAAAGTTTGGATGAAGCAATCGATCACATCAACACTTTTGGCTCAGGGCACAGTGAAACAATTATTACTGAAAATCGTGAGCGCGCAAAAAAGTTTCTTGACGCCGTGGACGCGGCCTGTGTGTATGTTAACGCTTCAACACGTTTTACCG
>JACROX010000118.1 GCA_016214225.1 Candidatus Peregrinibacteria bacterium
CGCTTCAGCGGAAAGTTTCAATGCAAAATTAAAAGGATTTCGATCGTTGTTAAGAGGAGTCGGAAATATTAATTTCTTCCTTTTTCGTGTTGAAAAATTATTCGCCTAAATTTTTCTCCATGAAAAAATCGTATGATCCATAATTACCCACTCTCCTCAGCTTGACATAACTATATTTTTTATGTACTTTAATATTCTAGACTTTCAAACAAACAATTAAATGATCTCTCAGATGGAAATAGAAATGGGCGCAAAAATCACAAACCCGCAAAACCCACCAATCCGGCAAAGAACACCGGAACCAAGATTTGCGGACATGAAAATTAATCCACAGATTTTAAAGAAACTTGAAGTTTTAAAATTCACGGTCCCGACTCCCATTCAACAAAAAACAATTCCTCTCGGACTTGAAGGAAATGATTTGATAGGGATAGCTCAAACTGGAACAGGTAAAACTTTAGCCTTTGCGATACCGATTATTCAAAAAATAATTGAAGAAAAAAAACTCGCGCTTATAGTGCTTCCGACTCGTGAACTTGCTCTGCAAGTTGGTGAGGTTTTTCAAAAAGTTGGAAAATCTCTCGGAATAAATACGGCGGTTTTGATTGGAGGAATGGGATTTGGTGCCCAAATATCCATGATTCGCAGGCATCCGCAGGTCGTTATTGGAACGCCGGGCAGAATTATAGATCATGTGGCGAAAAGAAACATAAGATTACACGCGTGCAAAATACTTGTACTGGATGAAGCGGACAGAATGTTGGACATGGGTTTTGCTCCTCAAATAAAGCAAATTTTGAAAGAGCTCGAGGTTTCGAAAGATCGCCAAACTCTCCTGTTTTCCGCGACAATGCCGGACGATATTGCGAATATAGCGACAAAATATATGAAAACTCCCGTACGTGTGGAAGTGGCTCGTGCCGGAACGGTTGCGGACCAAATCGAACAAGAAATATTTTTCGTACAAAAAGATCAAAAACTAAAATTACTTGAGAATCTTTTACAAGAACACAAAGGCTCGGTATTGGTTTTTGCCAGAACAAAATATGGCGCTCAAAAAATATGCAAAGAGCTGGTAATGAGGGGATATACATCCGCGGAAATTCATTCAAACAGATCCCTTATGCAAAGGAAGCAAGCGCTGGATGGCTTTAAGTCGGGAAAATATCGAGCGCTTGTAGCGACCGATATCGCGTCAAGAGGTATTGATGTAGTTGGGATTCAATTGATTGTAAATTTTGATATGCCGGAAAGTGCGGAAGATTACGTCCACAGGATAGGTCGTACCGGAAGAGCGGGCCAAAAAGGTCGCGCGGTTTCAATCGCCACAGTGGATCAAAAACACAAAATCTACCAAATTGAAATGCTTACGAAAACCAAGATGAAAGTATTCGGAGACAAAAAAAATCAGCCAACTGCCTCACAAGGGAGACCACATCCGTCCGAACAAAGACATTTTTTCAGGAAAAGACAGTTTAGAGGAAGAGGGAGGAGATAAAAAAGAACTTCATTCGAAAAATTGGAATTTAAATTTTGCATATTATTTGAATTTGTAGGAGAATAAGAAACGTATTAATTTCTAACTAAATTTTTATGCAAGGATACTGCGTTAAATGTAAAGCTTCTCGAGATATGGATAGAGCTGAAGAAGTTACGATGAAAAATGGCCGCAAAGCCATGAAGGGGAAATGTGGTAAATGTAACACAGGGATGTACAAGATTTTAGGGAACGCGAAATAGTAAGGTTCCTAATAAATTGGCAAGTCATCTGCGTAGCGCATCTCTCTGATCATTGTTCGTTTGAATATGAAAAAGATAATAATTTTGACGACCCTGGTAATATTCTTAATGGGGGGATGTTCAGTTAATCCTGAAAAGGCAAATATTAAAAGCGTCCCAACCACCGCGAACATCCAAAACTTATCAACCATCAAACTTCCGATTTTGATGTATCACCACATTCGCGATGTTGATGATCCGAAAGACCATATGGGGAACTACCTCACGGCGACTTCCAAGCAATTTAAAAGTCAGCTCGACTACATTCAACAATCGGGATTTACTCCGGTAACTTTTCAAGA
>JACROX010000121.1 GCA_016214225.1 Candidatus Peregrinibacteria bacterium
AAATATTTGAGATACAAGAGAAACTCAATAACAGACCGAGAAAGAATTTAGATTATTTAACGCCCAATGAAATGCTAGCCAAGCATACAAGTGGTGCATTTACAACTTGAATCTATCGCGGTACAATGAAAAAATTTGCGGTGCCGAAAGAGCTCTACGGAAACTGCGTCGACGAAGCGGGTAATCTTGTTGCAAAGTAAAAACAGAAAAAATACTTATCATTCACGCATGCAAAATTTAAATATCTTATACGAAGACGAACATTTGGTGGCGGTTGAAAAACCGAGAGGTATACTGACGGTCGCGACAAATCTTGATAAAAAAAATCTTTTGCAAGAGGTGAAAGATTTTTATAAAAACAAAAACATAATGGCCCCAAGAATTCGGCCGATTCACAGACTAGACAAAGGAACAAGCGGAATAGTTCTTTTCGCGAAAACAAAAGAATGTTTTAATCAAGCGGTAAATAAACAAAAATTCAATAAGGCCGTAAAGACATATTTGGCCATAGTTATAGGAACTATAAGGCCGAAAGTAGGGGTGATTTCGCTCAAATTACCTTCCAGAAAAGATGAAAACACACTCTTGGATGCCGTGACAAAATACCAACTCGTAAAAGAATATTCCATAAAAGAGAATAATTTTTCTCTTTTAAAAGCCGAAATATCTTCAGGGAAATTTCATCAGATAAGAAGACATTTTGAAATGATAAATCATCCATTATTGATGGATAGAGATTACATGGATAAAGAACAATATAAATATTATCAACGCGTGGTGAGTTTCAGATATTATTTTCTGCACGCGGAAAAAATAAAATTTAAACATTTTATTACAGGCGAGCCGGTAACGATAATTTCTCCATCACCAAAAAATCCTCTAGAGTAAAGCAAAAAACCGTGTATAATAACGCGCGGAATTTAAAAATTAAATGTCGGGTAAAAGATTTTTAGAAATAGATGTTTTACGTGGACTTGCGGTTATCGGAATGATAATTTTTCACACATTTTTCGTCCTTAGTTATTTCGGTGTTTTATATAATGAAATGTACGAAGGAGGATGGCTTGTTCTCGCGCGTTTTGTGCAGTTCAGTTTCCTCGGGTTAACGGGAGTTTCATTGGCGATTTCATACAACAGGCACGGACAAAGTTTCTATAAAAAACAATTGTTAAGAGGGCTCCATGTGTTTGGCATGGGGATGCTTATTACTTTGGTAACATATGTTTTTGTAAGAGAAGATTATGTTAAATTCGGGATACTGCATCTAATAGGGCTGAGTATTGTATTTCTGCATCCGTTTGCCAGCAAGAAATATTTCAATCTGATTTTGAGCTTGGTGATATTCGTAATAGCGGTTTTGATAGACAAGACTCAAGTTAATTCAATGATAGGTTTTATATTGGGATTTAAAACGACAGACATATCTTCTCTGGATTATTTTCCGATTTTTCCATGGATTGGGATAGTTTCACTCGGAGCGTTTTTGGGAAACATAATCTACAAGAACAATAATTCTCTTTTGAAACTGAATAGCGGGACATTCAAACCGATAATTTTTCTTGGCAGACATTCCTTGATAATCTACATGACTCACATTCCGATTATAGTGCTTGCGGTATATGTAATAATGTATTGACAAAAAAGATACCATGCCTATACTGGGTATAAGCATAACGTAATTGAAATATGAAAAAATCCGGAGTGTACACGACGTGGATATTTACCGTTTTAATCGCGCTGTTTGGCGTCCATTCCTTTGCGTCTGCGGAAAACGTGAAAGGCGGCATAGAGGTTGCGCCGGCATCTTACGATTTCGGAGATATATATAAGGAAGATGGAAAAGTGTCGACCACCTTCATAATAAAAAACACAGGGGATGAAGCTATAAAAATGAACAGGCTGTCCACAAGTTGCGGATGTACAACGGCTAAAATGGACATGTCGGATTTGGAGCCGAAAGAAGAACGCGAAATGATTGTAACTTTTGATCCGCTTGTTCATAAGGAAGAAGTCGGGAAAATAGAAAGGGGAGTATATTTGCAAACTTCCGACCCGGTAAATCCGGAAACGGACATAATTCTTACAGGCAATATTCTGGAAAAAGGGAAAACAAACCCTTCAAACATAAACGGTAATCAAAAAAACGCGATAGTGTTTTTCAATGAAGCCTGTGAGGATTGCGGAGAATTGATTAAAACCAAATACACAAATCTTTTTAACGAATACAAATACAACTTCATTAAAAAAGACTACATAAATGAACGTGAAAATCGAAAAATTTTAAACGAATACAATAAAAAATGGGGCGTTCCTTTTGAACTGCAAAGCCACATAGAATTATTTATAGGAGACAATCTGCTTATTGCGGGCCATTTGCCCGAAGAAATGCTCAGATATCTGTTGGATCATCCTTCGGAATATGAAAAATTGATGGTATATCAGGATGAGATGCACGGAGAAGTGAAAGATTACAAGGTATGGGACTTTAAGGGAGAAATCAAAACTTATAAAATTGATGAACCTATCACCACATATTTAAATTGGAATAAATCAAATAAAAACCAATTAAAAACTCCGCTGGAAAAAAGTTTCATAAGTCTTTTCTCCGTCATTACCGGATCGGCTTTTATTGACGGAATCAATCCATGCGCGTTTGCCGTGCTGCTGTTTTTTATAGGATTTTTATTCTCAATCAAAAAAACAAAACAGAGCATTATAAAAATGGGGATTGCCTATATCGCGGCGATTTATCTCGCGTATTTTTTAATAGGACTGGGTATCGCGCAGGCGATTATTATAAGCGGAGCCCCTCATCTTATGGCCTATATAGGCGCGTATTTGGTGATAACTCTGGGGGTTATACAGTTGATGGGAATTATATTTAAAAAATTCCCGATCAGTTTTCACATCCCTATGGCCGCCAAGTCGACACTGGAAAAATGGTTGTACAAAGCGACATTGCCGGCCGCGCTTGTTGGAGGTTTTATCGTGGGACTTTGTACTTTCCCATGTTCTGGGGGAATTTATGTCGCGGTAATAGGCATGCTCGCCGCGTCTCAAACATATATGCGGGGATTATTCTGGATGATTTGGTATAACTTGGTATTCGTCTCTCCTTTAATTATTTTATTGATTTTGGCTTCGAATAAAAAAACGACGCAGAAACTGCAGGAATGGGAAAGAAAGGAATCGAAATTTTCCAAAGCACTAATAGGGATAACAATGATCGCTCTTGGACTTATTATTTTATTTTTCTTTGTATGAATATGGAAATTTTCCCCCTAATCTCAATAGTGTTTTTGTACTTTTTTATAGCTTTGATAAAGCCGTATATAAAAAGTTTTAACCCATGCGCGATATGCGCGGCGGTATCTTTCACGTGGCTTGTGATGTTGGTTTTATGGCTTACCGGCAGTCAGATAGAGGCACAGGGAATAGCCATACTTATGGGCATGAGCATAACGGGAATTATGTATAAATCGGAAAAATTTTATAAAGAAAATAAAATAAAAAATTTCTGGCTTGTGCGTTTAATTATAATTATTGGAGGATTCTATCTGGTAAAAGGAGTATTTGAGGCGAAGTGGAATTTGGTCTTATTTATTGCTGTAATTGCATCATTATCGGTATCGATACTCAGTTTCTTTTTTCAAAATACAACTCATGATGATGTTTTAAAGGAACAAAAGACGCTTGGAAGAAAAAGCTCGCTCATAAAAAAACTGGAAAATTGTTGTTAGTGCGGACTTGACACCAAAAATCTAATACCTATACTTAGCATTAGTACATAAATAACTAAAAAATGATGATAGAACCGTTCAAAAATAAGGCCGTTAGTCGTCTAAAAAAAGCGCGAGGACAAATAGATGGAGTTATTAAAATGATCGAAGGCAATAAGTATTGCATCGACATTTTAACGCAAGTATTAGCCCTGCAGGGGGCGATACGTGAAGTGGGCCCATTAATACTTGAAAGTCATTTGTATACATGTGGAGGCGAAAATCTCGGCTCAAAAAATCAGAAGAAAAAAGAGAAATTTATAAAAGAAATAATAAGAGTGTCGTCTTTGTCGGGGAGATAATTATTAAGGATAAACAAATAAAACAATTTAATAACAATATCCAGTATGAAAATTTCAAATTCTTTCAAGTTAATCGGAATCTCCGTTGTGGCAAGCTTGTTTTTGGCCGCCTGTAGCACAAACAGCGTCGTCGACTCATCAAAACTTTCCGTGTCAAATTCAGGCATGATTGCTCCGGTACAGGATTTAACTTTTGATTGGGGAGACATTAATATTCAGGGTGGTAAAGTTGACCGTACATTCAAACTGAAAAATACGGGCGAAGAGGATTTGATAATTAAATCGGCAACAACTTCATGTATGTGCACCAATGCTGAAATTACATTGAAAGATGGAACAAAATCTCCAAATTTCACAATGGGCATGGGCATGGGTGGAGACGTTCAATGGGGAGGCATAGTTAAAGCGAATGAAGAATTTGAAGTTAAAGTTGTGTTTGATCCGTTGGCTCACGGACCTGATGCGGTAGGTCCGATTCAAAGAGTTGTTTCAATAACAACAAGCTCCAAATCTAATGGGAACTACGCTAAGCCGGCTAACCACGGGGATGGTATGGTTACGGAAATAAATTTATTGGGGAACGTACTTTCCGATAAAGACTATCAGGCAAAAAAAAAAAAAAAATGACATAGGCGGATTTTTGTTCAATGAAATCGAATATGACTTTGGTACCGTGAAACAAAGCGGAGGAGTGGTAAGCCATAATTTCGATTTCGAATATGTTGGAGAAAATCCTGTCAAAATAACAGCCGTTCCTACGAGTTGCGCGTGTACGACAGCGGAAGTCTCGAACAAAGAATTAAAGAAGGGAGATAAAGGCGTTTTAACGGTAAAATTTGATCCGAATTTGCATGAAGAACCTCATGAAAAATTTTTCAAAACGATTACCTTGATAACGGATCCAAAATTGGATAAACAGCCTGAAGTCAAAATTTGGGCGGAAGTAAATTTAGACTTGGGGCCGGAGGCTTATAAACTGAAAGAAACGCATAAAGATTAAATCATGACTCATACCGTCAAACAATTTCTGATTACGGACATGAACTGCGCTTCATGCGTTAATCATATAAAAAAAGATCTTTCGAAAACTGAAGGTGTCCACGAAGCAAATATAAATTTCGCCACGGGGAAAGCGGAAATCGCATACGATTCGGATAAAATAACTCCGCAGGATATTATAAATGGAATAAAGAAAACAGGATATACCGCGCATCTTAGCGAAGAAATGAGCGGCCACAATCATGATATGTCCAATCATGACGAAATGAATATGACTTCGGGCGAAGATCATTCACAGCATGTTTCAGCGGAAAATAATTTGGAAATTAAAAAAAAACTTTATAAAGTAATTTTTGGAGCAGTTTCAAGTGTCATTCTTTTGTTGATAGGATTTTCATTGGATTTGCCTTATGAAGGCCTGATAATGCTTGTCATTACAGCCGCGATTTTAATTTATACGGGACAAGAGTTTTTTGTTAGAGGTATGCCATCTTTATTCCTCAAGGGCAGACCAAACATGGATACATTGGTTTCCCTTGGAGTTGGAGCCGCATTTTTATATTCAAGTTATAATGTGTTATTTACCTCATCTCCCGAAGAATATTTTATTGACGCGGGAATAATTTCCACATTTATTATGCTTGGGCGTTATCTTGAAGCAAAGGCTAAAGGAAGCGCGAATGAGGCGATTAAAAAACTTCTGGAATTGTCGGCGAAAACGGCGCACAGAATTATAGGAGAAGGCGAAACTGAAGAAATTCCGGTCGAAAAAATCAAAGTTGGAGACAAATTATTGGTCAAACCGGGAGAAAAAATTCCGGTTGATGGAGTTATTTCCGAAGGTGAAGCGATTATCGATGAATCAATGGTAACGGGAGAAAGTATTCCGGTGGAAAAAATAGATGGAGACAAAGTTATAGGAAGCACAATAAACAGCAACACATCCTTTGTAATGACTGCGGAAAAAATTGGAGGAGATACGGTTCTTTCTCAAATGATAAAGCTCGTGGAACAGGCCCAAATGCACAGAGCTCCGATTGAAAAACTTGTGGATATAATTTCAAATTATTTTGTATGGGGTGTGATTCTAATATCAATAGCAACCTTTTTTGGATGGTATCTCGCGGGTGCGGGCATTGCAAAAGCAATAATATTTACGGTTGCGGTATTGATTATCGCGTGTCCATGCGCGCTCGGACTGGCTACTCCAATCTCAATTGTCGTCGGTTCGGGAAAAGGAGCTTCATTGGGGATTCTAATTAAAAAAGCCGAAAGTCTCGAAAAAATGCACAAAATAACAGCCGTGTGTTTTGGTAAAACAGGCACAATTACCGAAGGGAAGCCAACTTTAACGGACTTTATTATTTATGAAGTTCCGGAAGAAAGTTACAAAGCGTTTGAAATAGAGAAGCTGTCACCATCGGAAAATAAAAAATATACGGAGAAGGTAATTCAATATTTGGCCTCTGTTGAACATGACTCTGAACACCCTTTGGGAAAGGCGGTTGTTTTATACGCTCATGAAAAAAAAATAAGTCTTCTTAAAGCAAAAAACATAAAAGCTGAAACCGGAAAAGGTATTTTGGGGAAAATAAATGAAACGGAAATACTAATAGGGACTCAGGAATTTTTAACCGATAAAAAAATAATGCGTTGCGCTGATTTGGATAAAGACGCCAATCGATTTTCAGAAGAAGGCAAAACGGTTTTATTCTTTGCAATTGATGGAAAACAAAGAGGGATTTTAGCTCTGCAAGATGTCGAAAAAGAAAGCTCGAAAGAAGCCGTAAGATTATTGAAAGATAAGAATATCGAAACTATAATGCTTACGGGCGACAATGAAAAAGTAGCGAATGAAATAGCCAAACGTGTTGGAATTTCACGTGTTATTGCAAAAGTTATGCCGGAACAAAAAACAAAAATTATTAAAGATTTGAAAGAAAATAATAAATTTGTGGCAATGGTTGGTGATGGGATTAACGATGCTCCGGCGCTTGCCCTGGCCGATGTCGGCGTGGCAATGGGAACAGGTACGGATATAGCCATAGAATCGGGAGATATAGTGCTTGTTAAAGGAGATTTGCTTAAAGCCGTTGTCGCGATTGAGCTTTCAAAAGCAACTTTCAGAAATATTAAACAAAACTTATTTTGGGCTTTCATATACAACATGATTGGAATCCCGGTTGCCGCGTTTGGATTGCTAAATCCGATGATTTCAGCCGGAGCGATGGCTTTCTCTTCAATAAGCGTCGTATTAAATGCTTTGAGATTGAAAAGATTTAAAGTACAATAAAAGACCGAATAGTTTTTCAGAGATTCCATAAATATGAAGATTGCTGTACTCACATCAGGAGGGGTAGACAGTTCTGTTGCTCTAAAGATTTTAAAAGAAGAAAAGCATGATTTGACTGCTTTCTATTTAAAGATATGGCTTGAAGACGAATTGGCTTTTTTAGGGGAATGTCCATGGGAAGAAGATTTGAAATTTGTTAGGAAAATATGCGAAGACAATAAAATTACGCTGAAAATTATTCCCATGCAAAAGGAATATTTCAATACTGTAGTCAAATATACCATCTCCGAAATAAAAAAAGGAAGAACGCCAAATCCTGATATGATGTGCAATAACAACATTAAATTCGGAATGTTTATTGATAAATTCGGTAAAAATTTTGATAAAATCGCAACGGGGCACTACGCGCAAATTGTTAAAAAGAAAGAAAAATATTTTCTTAAAAAAAGTCCCGATTCTATTAAGGATCAAACATATTTTTTAGGTAGGCTGAATCAAAGACAGCTTGGTAAAGCCTTATTCCCCATAGGTAATTTAACAAAACAACAGGTTAGAAAACTTGCGAAAAAATATAATCTTCCAAATAAAAACAGAAAAGACAGCCAAGGAATATGTTTTTTGGGGAAATTAAAATACAGCGATTTTATAAAACATTACCTTGGGGCAAAAAAAGGAAAAATAATTGAATTTGAAACGGGCGCGGAATTGGGAGAGCATGACGGAAGCTTTTACTACACGATAGGCCAGCGGAAAGATATACGTCTCCCAAGCGGCCCTTGGTATGTCGTGGATAAAAATATAAAGAAAAATACTGTTTATGTTTCAAAAAATTATCACGATAAAAATAAAAGACGTAATACATTTGAAGTAACGGATTTAAATTGGTTCGCGGGTGAAAAACCGTCAAAAAATAATTTGCAGGTTAAGCTTCGTCATGGAGAAAATTTTTATGATTGCAAATTAAATCACATATCAAAAAACAAAATCAAAGTGAAAATAAACAAAAACGACCAAGGGATAGCAAAAGGACAATTTGCCGTATTCTACGACAAAACCATATGTCTCGGCTCAGGAGTAATAAACTAATTTGTAATGTACTCCTTAATCAGTTTCGCGGCTTTTTGCAGATTTGAAAAAGTTAAATTTGGAAGAGACCCTCTGGCGAAACTTCTGTAATCATGCTTCGCGCGATCTTCTTTGGAAAAGAATAAATTAGCGGGGATAAGCACAACTCCTTTCTTTGCCAACCCTATAAATAATTCCTCCGGCGCAAAGTTTTGTTTTGTGTCCCCGGGGATGGAATGTAAATCAAAACACGTATAGTACAAATTTTTATTGTATTTTAACCCCAAAATTTCATAAAAAGTTTCCATGTTAACACGTATTCGTTTTAAATATTCCGCCCTGTCATCATCTCCAAAAATCATATGTGAAAGACCCAAATATTGGGAAGGACCGGTGACGAAAGTTACATGGTGAAATTCTCCTTTTATCCCACCTGGAGCTTTCCCGAAAATCAGTAATTGCATTAAATCCACGGCTTGATCCAGTTTGCTTTTTAAAATATTTTCCGTGATATATTTTTGAGCTTCTTTTGGAATTACAAATTCACCGAAACGCAGTCCTGTGGAGCGTTCAATCTTGCTTCTGCCTCCTATTAAAATTGTTCTTTTCCTGGCAAAATTCATTATGCTTTTAATCTTTTCAAAGAAAAAATCATTGTAAACCTCATCGGAAATAATCAAACAATTTCTCTTCTCGGCGAAGTCAGCTATTTTTTGTAGAAATACATCATCATTAATAAAACCGGTAGGATTATTGGGATCAATAAGGCAAATTAATTTTATATTTTCAGGAGCGCTCGCAAGTATTTCATCAATGTCCCCGACAACTTTTCCCGTGGAAGAATCAAAAGGAATGGAAAATGTATTAAGCCCTCTGTTCTGCATAATAGTGTTGTATGGGGAATAGACGGGAGAACTTATAAGAACATTATCTCCGGGGAGTAAAAATCCAACTTCAGGATCGCAAAGCACCGCAAAAATGGTTCCGATCCCATGAGAAACTCCTTGAACAAAAATCAAATCTTGATAGTCGATATTAATTCCGAATTTTTTATTATAATGATCGGCGACAACAAGCCTTACCAAAGTTTCTCCTTGAGGATCAAGATATGATCCGCCCGAAACGGCGGAATATTTAAAAATCTCGAAAATAATCTTCTTTTTATCCCAATTCAGCCCCTGCGCGCTGGCATATTTTTCAATTCTGGTAAGGAAAAAATAAAAATCATTGATTAATTTTTCCGCTTTCTTAACATTATAATTTGCCTTCGCGTGATCCTGAATTTTTTGCCATAGAGTGTCAAAATCATCCCTGTTGTCTGACACAAAATGCTCACCGGGGTGATTAAGAATTGTATCTATTTCAAGAAGAAAAGAAAAAAATTCTCTGCCGTGAACGGAAGGTGAAAAACCATATCCGGGATCTCCTCTTGAGAGATCCACAATATTCTCCTCTCCAACTTTTTCTATGGCTATTTCCCTAAGAACCCTGAATATCCGAAAAGGATTATCCAAATTCAAATCAAATCCCCATTTATTATCCCTAAGTTTCATATGAACTTTTATAATTTCGGAAACACTTTAAAGTAAAAACAAAGGTTTGAAAAGTAATTCTGTTTTGAGATAATGCTATCGGATAACACAAAATAACATGCAATTAACAAGTTCTGTATATGAGATTAAAAACACCTATAGTTGAGATAAGAAATCTAAAAATAGGAGGAGAGAGTCGCGTGGCAATTCAAGCCATGACTGATACGGATACGGAAGATGCCACTGCAACAGCCAAGCAATGCATTCTTTTGGCTAACGCCGGAGCGGAACTTGTTAGAATAACAGTTAATACGGAAAAAGCGGCGGAAAAAGTGTCTGAAATAAGAAAAATATTGGATAAAAAAGGATATAAAAGTCTCCCGATAATCGGAGATTTTCATTTCAATGGGCATATTTTGCTTTCCAAATATCCAAAATGCGCGAGTACATTGGATA
Source organism: Candidatus Peregrinibacteria bacterium (assembly GCA_016214225.1). Lineage (GTDB taxonomy): Bacteria > Patescibacteriota > Gracilibacteria > UBA1369 > LOWO2-01-FULL-3 > JACROX01. Next base: position 10,427 of record JACROX010000121.1, read on the forward strand.
AATATAGAATAAATCCGGGCAATATCGGTCATGGAAAGTTTCATGACGAGAATTTTAAAAAAATTATTAGAATAGCCGTAAAAAACAATAAGCCGATAAGAATAGGAGTTAATTGTGGATCGTTGGATCAAGACCTTTTGTCCGACATGATGAATAAAA
>JACROX010000115.1 GCA_016214225.1 Candidatus Peregrinibacteria bacterium
ATACAAACATATGATATTCGGCTTGTATTCGCTTGCCGCGGCTTCCACCCTCTCCTGAAATTTTGGGAACAATCTGATCAATGAAAATTCTTTCGGATGCAAACTGCCCGACTGCGCCGTCAGTTTTTTACTTTTAATTTTTCCGGCTTTTCTCAAAATGCTTTTCGCTCTCGCGTAAGAATATTGCAAATATGGCCCGCTGTTGCCTTCCAAGGACAGTATTTTATCCCAATCAAAAACAATGTCCGTTGTCCTGTTTTGAGAAAGAATGTTGTATTTTACCGCTCCTATCCCGACAACTTCCGCGACGCGCGTTTTGTTTTTCAGTTTTGAATTTTTATTTTCAATTATTTTTTTTGCCCTTAAAATGGCTTCCTCCAGCAACATATCAAGGAGAATTACGTTTCCCTTTCTTGTACTCATCTGCGCGTCTTTCATTCTCATCCGCCCGAAATGTACATGCTCCGCCTCCCCTTTGTACCAAGGGAATTTTTTCGCGCCTTCAAATAATTGCTTGAAGTGCATGCTTTGCGCCACGTCCACGACATATAAAAGCTTTGCCGGATGCCATGTTTTAACGCGGTATTTCAAGGTCGCGAAATCCCTTGTGGAATATAAAGTCGCGCCATCTTTTTTTTGCACGACAAAAGGCGCGATGTTCGGATCGCTGTATTTAACCACGTAAGCGCCATCTTCTCCTTCCACAAAAATCTTTAACTTCTTACCCTCCTTTAGAATTTCGCCCATTTTATCCTCATAAAAGCTCTCTCCTTGAATTTTATCAAAATGAATTCCTCCAAGTTTTTTGTAGGTTTTATTTATATCTTTCATGCTTTCCGCGACAAACCATTTCCACAATTTTCTATTTTCTTTATCTCCTTCTTCGAAATTTTTAAACTCTTTTCTGGATTCATCTTCAAGTTCAATATGTTTTTCGGCTTCATTGTGAAATTTGACATAAAGCTTGAGCATCTCATTTACGGGGTTTTTCTCCAGTGTTTTTTTATTCCCCCACTTCTTATAAGCGCAAATCAGTTTCCCAAATTGCGTACCCCAATCGCCTATGTGATTTACGCTTATAGTTTTAAACCCAAGATTTTTGTGAATATTATAAAGCGCTTGTCCGATTATTGTTGAAAGTAAATGGTGAACACCAAGCGGTTTCGCGATATTCGGGGAGCTGTAATCCATGACTATATTTTTTTTCGCGCCAACTTTACTTTGCCCATAATTTTTTATCAAAGCTTTATTCACCTCTTTTAAAAGCTCTTTTTCGGATATGAAAAAATTTATAAATCCCGGGCCCGCTATTTCAACTTTTCCAATCAAAGATGATTTTCCCAGATTTTTTACTATTTTTTCAGCTATTTCTAAGGGATTTTTTTTAAGTTCTTTTGAAAGAGCCAGAGCTATATTCGAGGCATAGTCGCCATGAATATCTTCGCTCGGACTTTCTATCTTTATTCTATCCGAAAAGTCCACGGCGAATGTTTTTTTTATTGACGCGGCCAGAAGTTTTTTTATAGCGACCTCCATATATAATCACATATTAAGAGATGTCTTCCGTTTTCTTCAGCTGTTCCATTTCCATAAAATACACTTTCTCCTGCGCCGGAATCCTTGAATCATCGGCGTTTTTTCTCCCTTCCACCCTAAAATCAATTTCGGGATTTTCTTGATTTAAAAGATATGGCTCTATTTGTCCACCTATGTATTTTATAATTCCATCTTCCATTTCCCTTATTATAGCCCCGAATTGGTCCATGTGCATATTGCTCAAATCTTCAACTATAATTGCCGCGTTAACGGTTTTGTTCGTAAATTTCGTGCGTTCACATTCTCTATAATTCCAATATCTGCATGTTATTCCGCCATTATCCATGTATGCCACTTCCCCCTCTCCTGCTTTTTCGATTTCTATTGAGCCGAGAGGCCTAAATGCTTCTCCGCCTTTCGTAAAAGTTAACTGCAAATCACCGCAAAGCCAGTCCAAATCTTCTCCACCTATAGGCAAAAGATATTTAAGCGAGAAATAATTATATAGATCGACGATCGGATTTATATGTGGAATTTGTTTCCCGTTAGCCACTCTTTTTAATAATGCCGCTATGGATGGCAAGTATTTTTTTGGGTGAATCCCAAACATTCCATATGCTCTGTTCCATATATCCACCATATGATTTTCGCTGATGTCTTTGCTTGTAAATTCTTTTCCACGCTGTGCCGAAATGCCTCTCAGCAGACTTTCTATGCTTGAAATTCTTCTTGAATTATTTATCCCGCGCACGACAATAACGCCTATTTTCAGGCTTGGATACTGTGCGAATATTTTTTCATCAATTTTAAAATACATATATTTGAGCTTAATTCGGGGTTCATTGTACTCAAAAAGTATTTTTACTGCAAAGGTATTGAAAAGGGTA
>JACROX010000116.1 GCA_016214225.1 Candidatus Peregrinibacteria bacterium
TCTGATTTCTCGTATCTTTTGGAAAATCTTCGTTGGGTACTTTTGGAATCTTGCAATTGTTGTTATAGTCATTTTGGTGGAGGTTATTGATGTACTTGCCTGTTTTCAGTATACCTCCACTGTCTTCTGGATAATTACCGAGTAAATAAATGTTGCAATCCGATAAAAAAAGCTGTACTTTCTAAAAGAAGTGTATACATTTTGTGTACATTCATGGGCAAATAACTAGGGCATAAAGCAAAAATCATGCTAAAAAGGCTTTTTACGTCTAACACTCGTATAAAGCTTCTGACTATATTCCTGATGAATCCTGACAGTGAATTTTTCATTAGGGAACTTACCAGAAAGCTTAACGAACAGATAAATTCAATTCGACGTGAGTTGGATAATCTTAAAAAAATCGGCTTTCTGAAAACAAAAGCAAAAAATCGCAAAAAATATTATTGCGTGAACAAAGAATTTGTCTTACTTGATGAACTGAAAAGCATAATAATAAAAGCTCTTTCTTCGGAGCAGACTATTGCCAAAGACTTGGCCAAACTTGGGGATATTAAAATTTTGGTTTTATGCGGCCAATTTGTGGATAATCCAAAACAGGACGTGGATATGCTCATCGTGGGAAATATTGACAGGGAAGTGCTTGGAAATTACTTAAACAACGAACTGAAAACAAAACGTCCGGTCAGATTCGCCATAATGAGCGAAGAAGACTACAAATACAGACTAAATTGCAAAGATCGTTTTGTAACGGAATTATTGAGCAACCCGAATAATCAAGTCCTCATAAAGAAAATTTAACTTGATTTAAACGCCGACCTTCTATAGAATTCCCACGCGTTAAACAACACAAACAATGAATTTACTTCAAGAAATACAGGAATTGGCATCCGCGAAGAAAAAAGTTCCGGAGCTGAAAACCGGATATACGGTACGCGTACATCAAAAAATTAAAGAAGGAGATAAAGAGCGTATTCAGATATTTGAAGGTCTTATAATTCAGATAAACAGCGGACATGGAGCCGATAAAACCTTCACCGTAAGGAAAGTGGTGGAAGGAATTGGCGTAGAGAAGATTTTCCCTTTATATTCAACAAATATAGAAAAAATCGAAGTTAAAAAGAAGTCCAAAGTAAGGAGAGCAAAACTCTATTACATGAGACATAAATTCGGAAAATCCGCCAGATTAAAGGAAACATTGGTTAGCGGAAAAGAAACTAAAGCAAAAGATGAAAAAGAAATCGAAGCTTCGATATTGGAATTAGCGGAGCAAAAAGCAAAAGAAGAAACGGAAAAAACGGAAGCTTAAGGACATGCTGAAAATAATTATTGCTGGAAATTACGGCGCGGGGAACATTGGCGATGAAATGATTCTCGAAGGTATTCTTAAAATACTTAGAGATGTATTAACAGAACCTGAAATTACCGTATTAAGCGGCAATCCAAAAGAAACAGAAGAAAGACATAAAGTGTCCGCGGTGGAAAAATTTCCCGCGGGGATTAGAAGTTTGATAAAATCATTTTTTACGACAGGAAGTAAAACGAGAAAAGCGGTTAAAGAATGTGATTATTTTATTTTGGGAGGAGGAGGACTCTTTAACGGTAAAGATTTTTTCTCGAATATAATTTGGGGGATACAGGCTTTTTGGGCTTATCACTGCAAAAAATCGGCACTGATGATGGGGCAGAGCATGGACATGCCAAAATCCAAAATAATTAAATTGATTATAAAAAAACTTTTCAACAAAGCCTGTTTTATTTCCGTTAGGGACGAAAATTCCAAGGAAAATTTAAAAAAACTTGGAATTAGAAAAAAAATTTACGTTACTCCCGATTTTGCGTTTGAACTCCCATTTCGTAAAACAGAAATATCAGATAGCGTTTCACGAGAGAAATACGTTTTATTTGCTTTAAGACAAACGAAAAAACTGGATCAGCATTTTAAAACCGTTATTGTGGAATTTATAAATTGGCTTATGGATTTTAAGAAATTAAATATAGTTTTGGTTAATTTTCAAAATACGGGCAGAGATTCCGACGATATGGTTAATGAAGAAATATACAAAGAAATAAAAGACAAAGAAAAAATAAAATTTATAAAAAACACTGAATCCAGCGAACTTTTAAATCTTTTCGCGAATGCAGATTTTGCGGTATGTATGCGGTTTCACGCTGTTGTCTTAGCCGTAAAAACAGAGACTCCTTTTATCGCGTTGAATTACGCTTCGAAAGTGGAAGACTTTTTAAAATACGCGAAACTTGATAATCAAAAAATCGATTTGAATGATTTGAGCCAAGAGAAATTAAAAATATATTTCGATCAATTTATAAGAGATCAAAATCTTAAAAGAAAAATGGAAGAATTTAACAAAAACGCGGCACGCAGGCTTTCGGAACTGGAGAATCTTACTCTCCGTAATATTTTTTCAAGCGATCGCTGAATTCTTCTTGAGTGAAATGATGGTTTTGAGTTCCAACTCCGCCCACGACAAAAGAAGCCGCGGTATTGGCCAATTCACAGCATCTTTTTATGGGTGATTTTTGAATATAACCATGCAGAAATCCCGATCTGAAAGCATCTCCACAGCCTGTCGCGTCCACAACTTTTAATCCCGGAATTGCGGGAACGACAAGACCGTCCGCGGTCCCCTTGGAGTTCGCTTCGCTCACGCTATTAGCTGGCAACCCTTTGGGTCGCTTTGTATATATTTTCGCTCCATCTCCACCCAAAGTTTCAATAAAAAACCCTATTTCATTCAAAAGTTCCGGCACGCTTCGCCCAAGCAGATTTGTTATCATTGAAGTCTCATATTCATTTGCGATAACACCGATACTGCCATTCGTTATTTCTAAAAGTTGTTCTTTACTCAAAGAAGACATCGCTTGTCCGGGATCAAACAAATATGGGACGTTATGTTTTTTACATTCGCGGCTGAGCGCGAACATTCTATCAGGCATATCCGCGGAAATTATCCCGCAAGCGATTTCATCAATGTTAACTTTACTCAAAGAAACGGCCTTACGCAGATTTTTCATCGCGGAAGGAGCAAAAATAGTGATTTGATTTTGATTTTTATCATTCAATATATAAGCCGCGGAAGTTAAACTGTTTTCGGCGACATCTATATATTTTACAGATATATCATTTGAAGTAAGCCATTTTTTATATTCTTCAAAATCATTTCCATAAACACCGACAATATATGGAGTTTCTCCGAGAAGCTTTAAATTATAGGCCACGTTTGGCGCGCATCCGCCAAAATAACGTTCATGATTGTCGGCCAAAAAAGAAATACTGAGATGCTGTATATCTTCGGGCAAAATGGTTTTATCAAAATAACCGTTAAAAGACATTATATAATCATACGCAACAGAACCGCATACAAGAATGCCTTTCAAACGACCTGCCGCAGGCTGGTTGCCTAGCTTTTGCCGTGACCCGCCGCAGGCGGGGAACTCCTTTTTAGTCATTATTTGTTTAAACTTAAAGATTCGGCAATATTTACGGAAGAGTTTTCCAAAGATTTATGCCCCCTCTCGGCAATATTTAAATCATCATCAATAGCAGATAAACGGCTCTTTTGGGCAAGGACCGAAGCTTCAAGAAGTCCGTCAAAAGATTCTCCGCAATCTCCCCAAAATCCTTGAAGTATTCCATATTTCAATGTGCCTTGTTCAAGATAGAAATTATTGACATCGGTAATCTCAAGCTCATTTCTAAGCGAAGGAGAAAGACCTTTGATAACTTCAAAAACTTGAGGGTCATACATATAAATTCCTGTAACGGCCAAATTTGTTTTTGGATTTTTAGGTTTCTCAATTATTCTGGAAATTTTTCCATCTTCAATTTCAGCGACACCATAAGACTCGGGATTTTTAACTTCCTTCAAAAAAATACTCGCGCCTCTCGGTCGTGTTTTAAATTCGTTTATCGCGGGAGCAAGATCATCTTCAAAAATATTATCTCCAAGGATAACGACAACTTTTTCATTGTTCGCGAAATTTTCAGCAAGACTAAGCGCTTGCGCGATACCTCCGGCCTCTTCCTGGACTTCATATGAAATCTTCATGCCAAACCGAGACCCTGAACCTAAAAGCTCCAGAAAATCACCAGCATGACCCTTCCCCGAAACAATTAAAGCATTATTAATCCCCGCGCTTTTAAGGGTAAAAAGCGGATAATAAATCATCGGCTTGTTGTACACAGGCAGAAGATGCTTGTTTGTAACCTTTGTTAGAGGGTGAAGCCTGCTTCCGGTTCCTCCCGCAAGTATGATTCCTTTCATAGATTTTGCCCTTAAATCCTTAAATTTGCTTAATTAAACAACAAAACACGAAAAAGATCAATAGTTTAAGCTCAAATACTCTTTTACGGCATCTTCCCAGCTTCTCATGTGAAAATCAACTTTTGTGCTCAAAAGAATCGAATAGGATGGCCGTTTTGCGGGGCTCTTAAACTCTTCGCTGGAAATTTCATTTACTTTCACATGCATCCCAAGAAGTTCAAAAATTGTCTTCGCGTAAGTACTCCAACTGGTTTTCCCGCTGTTGGTAATATGATAAATACCATAAGGTAAATTGGGATCGCGAGTCAGAAAATATTGAATTATGGCATTTCCCAAATCTTTGGTATAAGTCGGAGCGCCAATTTGATCGTTCACAACGGAAATTCCCTTGGTTTTTCCGAGAGAAATCATTGTGTCTACGAAATTTTTGCCATTTTCTCCAAAAAGCCATGAAGTCCTGATAATATAAAACTTATCCAAATTTTTCTGAATAAGCTGTTCTCCAAAAAGTTTCGATTCTCCATATATGCTCAAAGGACCTGCCAAATCATCTTCCTTATATCCATTCGAATTTTGTCCGTTAAAGACGTAATCCGTGCTGAAATGTATCAAAGTGGAATTATATTTTTTAGATAATTCAGCCATTTTACCCACGGCTTCAGCGTTTATCTTAAATGCCAAATCTTTATTTGTTTCACAGTCATCAACTAAAGTATATGCGGTGCAATTTAAAACGATATCAGGTTTAATTTCAAAAAAAACTTTTCCCATCACCCCATAATCGGTAA
>JACROX010000003.1 GCA_016214225.1 Candidatus Peregrinibacteria bacterium
TTATTGATGTACTTGCCTGTTTTCAGTATACCTCCACTGTCTTCTGGATAATTACCGAGATATTCAATCTTGCACTTTAACCCTACTTAGATTAAATTAGACCAGAAGGGCAATTTAATTTAGAATCAATGGTGTGTAAATACATCTTTGTTACCGGTGGTGTATGCAGTTCCTTGGGAAAAGGAATCGCTTCATCCTCCATCGGCGCGTTGCTAAAAGCATGCGGACTCAAAGTATTCACACAAAAACTCGATCCATATCTTAATGTTGATCCCGGAACAATGAGTCCTTTTCAGCATGGAGAAGTATTTGTCACGGACGATGGAGGAGAAACAGATCTGGACCTTGGACATTATGAAAGATTCATAGACACAAACCTTTCAAAACTTTCATCGGTAACAACAGGTAAAGTCTACAATGAAGTACTGGATAAAGAAAGAAAAGGAATTTTCCTCGGCCGCACGATTCAAATAATTCCGCATATTACGGATGCTATACAAGAAAAAGTAACACAAGCGGCGGAAAAAAGCGGATGCGAAATTATGGTTGTGGAAATAGGTGGAACCGTAGGAGACATAGAAGGACTTCCGTATCTCGAAGCCATAAGACAGCTCAGAAACAAGCTCGGACAAGAGAACACATTTTTTGTTCACTTAACATTGCTCCCCTACTTGGGTGGATCAAAAGAATTAAAAACAAAACCCACGCAAGCCTCGGTAAGAGAATTAAGATCGATTGGGATACAACCGGATATGATTTTAGCCCGAGCGGATTATCCGATCAAAAAAGAACACATCAAAAAAATCGCTTTATTCTGCGACGTGGAAGAACAATATGTAATACCGGCTCAAACCGTCAGTTCAATTTATGAAGTACCGATGAATTTTGAAAAATACGACATAACGGAATTAATCGCAAAAAAACTCAATCTTGGAAAAATAAAACCTAACTTAAAAATATGGGAAGATATCGTGGAAAAAATTAAAGCAAAAAAAACACCATTAAAAATCGCGCTTGTCGGGAAATACACGGGCCTGGATGACGCTTATTTAAGTGTAATTGAATCGTTAAAAATTGCTTGTTATCAAAATGAACGCAATTTGGAACTTGTTTGGGTTTCCTCCGAAAAACTCGAAGAAAAAGACAAAGAAACCATAGAACTTTTGCACGGCGCGGACGGGATAGTTGTACCGGGAGGATTCGGAAGCAGAGGGATAGAGGGCAAAATAATGGCCGCGAAATACGCGCGTGAAAATAAAATTCCATATTTGGGACTATGCTTAGGCATGCAAATAATGACGATAGAATTTGCGAGACACTTTTTAAAAAATCCAAAAATAACATCGGAAGAATTCGACGAAACCGAAGAAATCGGATCGGAAAACTATGTAATACATTTTCTCCCGGGACAAAACAAAGACAAAGAAAAAGGAGGAACACTCAGGCTTGGATCATATCCATGTAAAATAAAAAAAGGAACAAAAACATACTCGCTTTACAAAAAAGATTTGATAGAAGAACGCCATCGCCATAGATATGAATTCAATAATAAGTTTAAAGAAAAACTTGAAAAAGCAGGCATGATTTTTCCTGGTATAAATCCAAACAAAAATCTCGTTGAAATAGCGGAAATAAAAGATCATCCGTTCATGATAGGTTCACAGTTTCATCCTGAATTCAAATCCAGGCCTTCTCGCCCTCATCCGCTATTTCAAGGATTCATACAGGCATGTAAAAAGTAGTTATGTTTTTTAAATATACCGTAGCCAACAAAGAGGGCAAACGCTTGAGCGGAACCGTAGAAGCTCCTGATGAAACGACGGCACGGACAGAATTAAACAATCTCGGGTTTTCAATTTTGCTATTGGACAAAACAGACACCCCTCCCATTCTTGATGAGAATTTAAAGAAGTTCATATTTGAAGCCATTGATAGAAATTCAAAATTAATCACAGGAAGCATCCCCGCCCAAGACAAAGAAGACGCTTTCAAAAAACTCTCGTTGGAATATTCTTTTATAGTCACGGCGGTATGGCAAGAAAATTCGACCGAAAAAGAAATAGCAACGGCCAGAAAAGAAGGACAAGCAAAAATGCAAACACAGTTAAAAACCGTGGAAGAAAATCTACAAAAAGAAAAAATAAAAACACTGGAACAAGAAAAAGAGGAACAAATTCTAAAGGCAAAAATAGAATTCGTTCTTGCTCAAGTAAATGAGCTGTTGAAAGAATTTGGGAATGATTTTGAAACGACGCAAAAGGAAGAAATAAATAAAAAAATAAATAAACTTTTAAGAATCAAGAATAGCACAAATGTAAGTTACATTTTACAAACAGCAGAAGACCTGCTTGAAACAATACGAAACGAAGAAAAAACTTTAAAAGAAAAAGGGCTTCAGGATAAGCGCATTGATCTTGAGATGAAAACAAAAAAACTTTTGGATGAATTAAGAAAATCTCCAAAACCAAGCTCGTTATCCGAAGATATTATAGAGAAAATAAATAAATGGGAAGATTCTCACAAACAAACACCTCAAACAGGCAACGCCCCAGCTAAATTCATACATAAAATACTTGCAAAGATAAAATCATGGTTCGAAACGCCACTCGAGATTCTCGTAATAAAAGAACAAATAAAAGTTTACAACAAACAGATTTGGGAATTCATAAAACTATACTTCAAAGAACCTTCGAAAGAGTATAAAGACAAAGTCAAAAATTCAATAAAAACAATTAAAAAAAAAAAAAAAAAAGCGATACACAGCCTTGAACAAGCTAAAAAATTACTTAAAGAAAGACATAAATCCATATCAGAAGAAAGTGATTTTATGATGCATTTTATCGAAGAATTAAACACATTCACGGGATGGCTTCTGGCCTGTTACGTCATATATTATTTAGCCGCGATATATTTAACGACAAAGAATTTCGGGTTATCAAACATCCCAAAAGCTTTCTACATATATGACACAAAACTATTCAAATACATGCTCGCGATAACTTTTCTTCTCCATGCGACATTAGCAATAAAAGTAAACTTTATACGAAA
>JACROX010000001.1 GCA_016214225.1 Candidatus Peregrinibacteria bacterium
GCCGATGAGTGAGAATCATTTATATATTTTTTCAAGTTCTTTCGCGTTTTTAATGCTTGTTTTGGCTCTATCCGTTTATTTTCATCCAAAATTCGGGACAAATTTAACCGATAAAAATATTCAAATAGGCATGCTTTTGGATTTTGTTGGAAATGGAATTGTAATGCTTGGCGGAGTTCTTTTGCTCAAATATAAAGAAGTTGATTTTGGCGGTGATGCCGTTGTTAAGCCTTTAATTGACATGGAAGATAGAATCCCCGGAGATTTTCGAACTAAGAATCCAAATGAAAATACCGTTAGAGATGTAATTCAGGAATCGATGGATGATCTAACAAAGCCCCCAAGCAATAATATAAACAACTACTGAAATGGGAAGTGAAAATATAATTTTTTATTGCAAAGATTGCGAAGAAATCGTGGACACGAATCGTGTCGGACGAAAATATGTCTATACATGCAAAAAATGCGGCACAAAAAACGTGGCGTTTGGAACTAAAAAAAGTATTTATAATTTTTTCAGACTGGAAGATAAAGTCGAAGAAGCGCAGGCAGAAGCTGAAACCGCCGAATCCGCAAAACAATAAATTTTAGGAATTTTTTAGGAAAATTTCATAAACCTTCATTATTATAAAAGAAACCCTTGACGGTGAGTGTATGCTCACCTATACTTGGTACATATTATTCGTAACCAATCTTATATGAATGCAAAAAACGAAAAGCTAAAAGCTATCGATCTGGCCATGGCTCAGATAGAAAAATCCTTTGGTAAAGGCTCTATCATGAAAATGGGGGAAGCCAATAGGGTGCCGATTGAAACAATTTCAACGGGAGCTTTATCTCTGGATTTGGCCTTAGGTGGAGGAGTTCCAAGAGGAAGAATTGTGGAAATTTTTGGTCCGGAAAGTTCAGGAAAAACGACTTTGAGTCTTCATATTCTCGCGCATGCTCAGAAAAGCGGCGGAATTGTGGCTTTTGTAGACGCGGAACACGCTCTTGACCCCGAATACGCGAAAAGAATAGGCGTAAAAGTTTGGAGATTGTTGAAACGTTGGTGCGAAGCAATGCTGTTGATGCCATTGTCGTGGATTCGGTCGCGGCGCTTGTCCCAAAGGCCGAAATCGATGGCGATATGGGCGACTCTCACATGGGCCTCCAGGCCCGACTCATGAGCCAAGCTCTTAGAAAGCTTACGGCTGTTGTTTCAAAATCAAAAACAACAGTGATTTTCTTAAATCAATTAAGAATGAAAATAGGTATTATGTTCGGCAATCCGGAAACTACCACCGGCGGACAAGCTTTGAAATTTTATGCTTCAGTCAGAATGGATATTAGGGCCATCGGTAAAATTGAAGATCCGGGCAGCGCAGAGAAAGAGCTTGTTGGGAATAAAGTAAGAGTAAAAATTGTTAAAAATAAAATTGCCCCTCCTTTTAAAATGGCGGAGTTTGATATTATGTATAATAAGGGCATTTCTTCCGAGGGGGATTTGCTGGATTTGGCCGCAAAATATAATGTCGTAAGAAAGTCCGGCGCTTTTTACAGCTATCAAGATTCCAAGCTTGGACAGGGCAGAGAAGCTTCAAAGAATTTCTTGATTGAGAACGAGAAGGTTCTAAAATCAATAGAAAAAGAAGTTAAAACTTTAGCCGGAGGCAATGTGCAGGAAATTCAAAAAGTCGCGGAAACATTATCAGTTGGCGATGAAGAATAATCTTACTATTGAGGATTTATACGAAAAATTTTCCATATATGCTTTTCGCATGATTGCGAAGAAGAGATATACGGAGCATGAAATTGAGAAAAAGCTGAAAGCGCGTGGCGCTGATAATGGCATTTGCCAGCGCATTATCGAGCGATTAAAAGAACTCGACTATTTGGACGATCGAAAATTCGCGCGTGATTATATTGATTATCGAGTTAAGGCAAGTCCGCGCGGTAGGTTCTTGATTTCCAGAGAGCTCCGGAATAAGGGCATAAATAAGGATCTTTTAAATACTGTTTTAGATGAAACTCCCGTCAACGAGCTTGAATTGGCTAAACAGCTTGTTGAGAAAAAAAACGGTAAAATCTCTAAACTTCCTTTAATCAAACAGAAATCCAAAATGTACCAATTTTTAACATCAAAAGGTTTTACTCGAGAAACTGTTTACAAAGCCATAGAACTTTGTTACAATCCAGGCGCAAATCAAGATCAATAAACGATCTTGGTTTTTTCTTTACATTTTTATTCAAATTTTTATATGCAATCTACATTTCTTGCCGCGATAAATCAACTGTGCGATGAAAAAAATATTCCAAGGGATAAAGTTATCGAAACCATAAAAGCGGCTTTGAGAGCGGCTTTCAGAAAAGATTACGGAAATAAAAATCAAGAGGTTGACGTGGATCTTGATGAAAATTCAGGTCTCGCGACCGTTTTTATTTTAAAAGAAGTTGTGAAAAAAGTTGAAGATGAAGATCTGCAAATTTCCGAGAAAGACGCTTTAAAGTACAAGAAAAAGGTCAAAGTTGGAGATACCGTTAAAATCGATGTTACTCCCACGAATTATGGAAGAATAGCCGCGCAAGCCGCAAAACAGGTTATCATCCAAAGGATTCAGGACGCTGAAAGAGATGTGATGTATGAAACATTCAAAGATCGTGAAAATGAGCTTTTAAACGCGATTATTCATCGCGTGGACGGCAACAATGTTTATGTAAATTTGGACAATAAAACAACAACAAACTTGCCTTACGATCAGCAAATTTTCGGTGAAAAATATTATTCCGGACAAAGAATAAAACTTTATCTGGACAAAGTTATAAAAACCACAAAAGGCCCTCAACTGATGATTTCAAGAACTCATCCGAATCTTGTAAAAAAGCTTTTGGAGCTCGAAATCCCTGAAATTAAATCGGGGCTTGTGGAAATAAAAGCAATCGCGAGAGAACCCGGAATAAGATGCAAAGTTGCCGTTTATTCAAAAGATGAGAAGATCGACCCTATCGGCTCATGCGTGGGGCAAAAAGGCGTACGCGTTCAAAATATAATGGAAGAATTGAATGGAGAAAGAATAGATATTATTCAATGGTCGGAGAACATGGAAGATTATATAAAGACTGCTTTGGCTCCGGCTAAAGTTTCCGTGATAAAACTGTTTGATAACGAGAGAAGAGCCAGGGTTTATGTTCAGCCCGATCAGAGGCCTCTTGCCATCGGCAAACAAGGTCAAAATGTGAGGCTCGCTTCCATGTTAACAGGTTGGGAAATTGACATTATGGATATAAGCGAATTTGCCGGCTCAGCGCCTAAAGCGGAAGAGAAATCCGGCATCGTAAATTTGGCCGATCTTGGGCTTGATCCTGCCGTAACTTCGAAATTGGCCGTCGCGAATTTAACTCTTGTTGAACAGCTTAAAGGGCTTACAGCCAAAGATTTGGCTGAAGTTGAAGGCATAGATGAGGAAAGCGCTAAGTTGGTAGCGGAAGCCGTAAAAAAGGCATAAAGCCTTTCAAACATTGCTCTTTTCTGCTATAATATTCAGATATTTTTAAAGTATCTGAATGCCGGAGCAACTTGTCAAAATAAACAGAGAGTTTCAGGAGAAATCGACGCTAAAGCGCGCGAAGGAGATTAGTATGCCGTATATTGATATTGCAAAGACACCCCTGAACCCCGATTTCTTAAGGCTTATAAGCTTTGAGGATGCAAAAAAGTCCAGAGTGATCCCATTTTTAAAGATAAGCAAAAAAGTCCACGTGGCCGTTGATGATTCGGAAAATCCCGAAACAAAAGCCGTTATTGAAAAACTGAAAGCCGATGGTTTTGAAGTTTCAGTCAGTTTGGCCTCAAGCACTGGAATAGATGAGGCGATTAATTTTTTCGACACCACGGAAAAATACAAAAAAATTCAAATCGTAGAAAGTGTCGAAGAAAAATCCATAAAAACTTATGAAAAAGAAATTTCCGCTCTTTCCGATTTACCCGCTAAACTTGAGCAAGTACCCGCCGAGGAAGCTATAAATCTTTTGAATATCGGAGCGATGAAAACAAACGCTTCCGATGTTCACTATGAACCTTTTGAAAATCAAACGGATGTGAGATTTAGAATTGATGGAGTTTTGCATAAAGTTTTTTCAATAAAATCGGACGTGTATGAAAAACTTGCCGAACAAATAAAATACCAAGGAGGCATGCGTCTTAACGTAAAAACCGTGCCGCAAGACGGAAGATATACTTTCGTTTTTAATAACAGAAAAATCGCGGTAAGAACCTCAACGATTCCGACCCCATACGGAGAATCTTTTGTTTGCAGATATTTGCCTTCCGATCAAAAATCTCTTACTTTCGAAGAATTGGGATTTCAGGGCGAAGCGCTTAAAAAACTTATGGACGCTTCAAAAATTTCTCAAGGAATGGTGCTTGTTACAGGACCTACCGGAAGCGGGAAAAGTACAACTCTGTATTCGATTATCAATTTAATGAACAACGGTAAAAATAAAATAATCACCCTTGAGGATCCGGTGGAATATTACATTATCGGAGCAACTCAAAGCCAAATAGATGAAAGACACGGATATACGTTCGCGAGCGGACTGCGTTCAATTTTGAGGCATGATCCGGATATTGTCATGATTGGGGAAATACGCGACCTTGAAACGGCCGAAACATCATCGCAAGCCGCTTTAACGGGACATGTTCTTTTAAGTACTCTCCACACAAACAGCGCGATTGAAACCATTCCAAGGCTTATAAATATAGGCCTTCCCCCTTTTATGATCGCGCCGGCTTTAAACACGATTATCGCGCAAAGGCTTGTTCGAAAAGTGTGTACAAAGTGTTCCACCTTCGAAGCGATTACGGAAAGTGAAAAAACGGAATTTACAAATACAATGCAAATTATAAAAGATTCCGGAGTGAATGTTTCATTTTTAGTCCCCGAGAAAATGCCTAAAGTTCATGGATGCGAAGCATGCAGTAGCACAGGATATAACGGAAGAATCGTTATCGCGGAAGCTATTACGATAAACAACGAAATTAAAGATTTGATATTGAACAAAGCAAGTCTTGAGGCTCTTGTATCGGCGGCCAGAAAAGAGGGCATGATTACAATGTACGAAGATGGGCTTATGAAAGTTGCACAAGGATTAACGACACTTGAAGAAGTTCACAGGGTCACGAATTTGTAAGTGGTCCTAAAGTTTCTTCCAAAAAAACCAACCAATAGCCATCATAATTATTCCGAATATAAGAAAAAGCGCGTTAAACGGAAGTATTTCCAGTGCCACAGCGCCTATTAATGGGGCCGTGAAAGCGGCGATCGGACTTGCCGTTATGTAAATTCCATATAAATTATCCTCCTCTTCTTTTGGAAGATTTTTAAATAAAAAATATTCCTGTGTCGGTTCTATAAGCGCCGCTCCTACGTTCGCCACTATCAAAATTACGAAATTTAAAAGCGGATATGGATTTATAAATATCAATATCAGCGACACGGCAATTATTAAGAAACCCGCGGAAACAGGCAGTTTTATGCCTTTTTTGTCGAGATATTCGCCGACTTTTTCTTCGAGTAAAATAAAAGGGATTATGCCAAGAGCTAGAATAAGTCCGGTCATATTTTCCAAATAACCGGATGTAATTACATAGAGAGGTATGTAAATACGTCTAAACGCGAGCCATATTACCAAGGAAAATGTTACAAGGTAGGCTTTGACTCTATTTGGATTACTGAAAAAGTTCTTTACGTTGTCTGTTAGGCTTCCGGATTTCAATTCTCTATTTGCTATCGCCGGATGTTTTTTTACAATATGCTGATGATAAAAATACATGAGAGCGATGAGCATAATTCCAGACGCAATTATAAAAACAGATTCATAATTAAATCTGCTTCCCAAAAATCCCCCTATCAGCGGTCCGATAAAATATCCTATATTTTGAGATCTATAATAAAGCCCTTCCTGTTGACCAAGATCTGCGCTGTTCGCAAAATCCCTAACAAAAAGTGAAAGAGAAATTGCTAAAAATAATTCAAACCATGTTTTTATTGTTGACATGACCGTCAATCCGACAAAATGAGTAACAAAAATTAATGAAAAATAAGTTATCGCGAGAATAATAAAGCCTGTTTTTAATACTGAAGTTCGCTTGATTTTGGAAAAAATCATTGTACTTGCAAGGCCTCCTACAAGCGTCATGAATGCGATAAAAGCGAAAAAAAGGCTTGTCGCGAAATCCGTGCGCATTATCGATTTTACAAATGTCGGGAAAATCGGGATTAAAGACCCGATGGAAATTCCCATCAATAAAGCCATCCAAGAGAATACCGCGCATTTGCTGTTTTTGTGGCTTGTTCGAATCGCGTACATTTTATTTTAAAATTTTCTGATATATCTCCCATTTATATTAGCGATAAACCCGTTAATTTCAAGGATAGATATATTTGAAAGAAGATTATTTAATGGAAGTTTTGTTTTTAATGAAATTTCATCCAAAGAAATCGGCTTATTGACGCGCATGCAGGAGATTATTAAATTTTCTTCTTCCGAGATTTTGTATATGTGTTTTTGATTTGGTTGCTTGGGAGGGGAGTGCCCCGCCTGCGGCGGGGCACTGCTAAAGCTAGGCAGTCCGCCTGTGGCGGACAGCCTTGTTATTTTTTTCTCTTTGAAAATATTTTTAAATGACGGTTGTGAAGTAAAAAAATCAATTATATCTTTGCCTGAAGAAATCGGGTACGCGCCGCCTTTTTTAAGAAGTTCGATAATCCCGAGACTGTTTTCTCTATCAATGTCTCCCGGCACGACAAATACTTCTCTTCCTTCATCTAAAGCCGTTCTTGCCGTGATAAGCGCTCCCGATTTTATCGGCGCTTCTATCACCAAAACCGCCAAAGAAAGCCCGCTTATGATTCTGTTTCTTTGCGGAAAATATGCCGCCAAAGGAGCTGTTTCCTGCTCATATTCCGAAAGAATTAAATTTGTTTTGGATAGTTCTTGCGCGAGTGATTTGTTTTCCGGCGGATAAATATTTCCAAGTCCGGAGCCTAAAACCGCGATTGTTGGAAGACCGTGTTTTAGGCTTGCCTTGTGAGCGATAGTGTCGATGCCTTTTGCGAGGCCGGAAACAATCGCGATATCCAAGACTGAAAGTTCTTCAATAATTTGCTCCGTGATGTAATCACCGTAATCCGTATTTTTTCTGGTTCCGACCACTCCCAAACAAGTTTTTTCAAGCAAATTTATGTCACCTTTATAAAAAAGTTTTTCCGGAGGCCCGTAAATTTCTTTGAGCAAAGGCGGATAATTTTTATCCTTAATTGATATGTAATTTTTATGAAACATGCTTCCACTTCTAGCAGAGACTTTTAAAAAATTTTTAAAATATTTCTAAAAAATTCAGAGGATGAGTGGCGGCAAAGTTGACGTAGCAATACGCGTTTTTCAGAGGTTCCCTAGAAAGTCAGTACTTCTTTAAAGGTTTTTATTGTCAATTTTCCTGCCACGACCTCCCCTATAACCATGGCTTCTATATCATGTTTTTTGCATGCCTCAATCACTTTATCAGCATCGTTGCTTACAATAACCATCCCAATTCCCATATTCCATGTTCGATAAGCTTCTTCGATTTCAATATTTCCGAGCTCGATAAGTTTTTTCATGACTTCGGGAGGATCGGGAAGATTATTTAAATTCGCGTTCAGTCCCGTTTTTTTGAAAATTCTGGGAATATTTCCGGGGAGTCCGCCGCCTGTTATATGAGCAATCCCTTTAAGTGTCGCTTGTGGTTTTTCGCCGTATCTTCCATGTAATTCCATGATCGCGCCGGAGTATATTTGACATGGATCGAGCACTGCAAGTCCCCATGACGTTTCTTCACTATATTTTTCAAACGCCCAATTTTCACCGAATTTATTTTCCAAAATATATCTCACGAGAGAGAATCCGTTTGACCTGAAATTGTTTGATTTTAAGCCGATTATTTTATCTCCGACTTTTATGTCGGCGCATGTTATGAGTTTTGATTTCTCGACTATTCCGACCGCCGTCGCGTTCCATAAATATCCTTTCACTTTATTCCCCAATTCGGCGATTTCGCCTCCGGGAACCGCTATTTTGTGAGCTAACGCGGCTTCCTGCAAGCCTTTCATCATGGCCGTTATTGTTTCTTCATCAATTTTTTCCGCGTCGATTGTGTTTGAAACGGTTATTGTTTCAGCGCCTATGCAAGCCGCGTCGTCCGCTACCATCGCCACAAGATCGTAACCGAGCGTGTCGAATTTTTTCAGTTTTTCAGCGACAATGATTTTTGTGCCGACACCATCATCGTTTTGCACTAAATAATAATCGCCCATATCAAGCGCGCCCGAGAATCCTCCTTCGTCTAAAAGCGGCTCGCCTATCATCCCTTTTCTTCCTTTGAAAGTCTCTTTTGCCGCGTTGTAGGCGATTCTTGAGCACTTATCTCCCAAGCTGACGTCAACACCTGATTGTTTGTAAGTAGCCATAATATTATTTATAAAACTTCTGAAAAATTATTACCTTTGGAGTTCGCTCGCAAAGCTCGCTCACGCTACTGGCTAGAGGCAATCCTTCGAATTGCCTTAATATCCGGAGTTCTTTTTATCGCTTATTATTTTGCCGCCGTCAATGGCAATGACTCTTTTTTTGAATGTGTTAACAACTTCTTTATTATGAGTCGCGACTATTATAGTTGTTCCGCCTTTGTTTATTTTCAAGAGCAAATGCGCGAGCGCGATAGCGTTATCCGGATCGAGATTTCCAGTAGGTTCATCGGCGAATAAAAGCTCCGGGTCATGCACAATGGCGCGCGCGAGCGCGGTCCTTTGTTTCTCTCCGCCCGCAAGTTCTTTCGGGAAATTATTTCTCTGATCTTCAAGTCCCGTTAAACGCAGAACTTCAGTTGTTCTTTTTTTTATAAAATCTTTTGAATAGCCCGATACTTCCAAAGCAAAAGCGACATTTTCAAAAACCGTTTTATGCGGAAGCAATTTGTAATCTTGAAATACGATTCCTATTTTTCTTCTATACTCTTGAATTTTATTCGAATGAAGTCTGTTTACATTGTACTGATCGACATAAATTCGCCCCGCATCTATTTTTTCAGCTCCGATCAACGCGTGAATCAGGGTTGTTTTACCCGCGCCGGATGGGCCGATGATTGATATGAATTCTCCCGCGTCAGCTTTAAAAGAAACACCATCCAAAACTTTTTTGTTTCCGAATTTTTTTGTAACGTTTTCTATAACCAACATATGCGGGGATTATAACAGCTGATTTGGAAATTATCAAAATTATGACTTTTGGAGAGAGGATTTTAGAAAAATTTCATAAAGATCCCCGGGGAAACTTGCGTGGGTTCAGGCTTATGGATGCCGTTTGTGTTGTTTTGGCCATCATGGTTATGAAGCGGCTGGCTCCTCACGTCAAGTAAAACAAAATATTTCTTATATTCCATCTTAATGTTTTCTTTTCCTCAAGAATAAAGCGGCGGCTGAAAGTAGGATGCCAAGTTGAGCAAAGGCGGAGTTTTGCGATTCGGGTGATGTTGGTGAGGTTGTCGAGATTGAACAGCCGTCTTTTGGCGGAGAGGATGAGGGTTGAGAGGTGGTTGTTTCTGGTTGGGTTGCTTGCGGTTGTTCGGGTTGGCTTGTTTCTTGTCCGCTTTGGCCCGCGTCAAAGGTTGGTTCGGGGTTTGTTGAGGATGTTTCGGGTGGGGTTGAGGATGCGTCTGTTTGCGGATTTTGTCCGTTGTCTTGTCCCGCGTCGTTGCCACTTGTGTCTGGAGAATTTGCGTCTGCGGATGTTTCATTTCCGGTGTCCGTTGGTTGTGTCGCGTCGTTTCCCGCATCCGTGTCTTTTACAACTTTTTGTCCATTCAATGTGAATGTTCCGTCTTCTCCCGCGTTTAATGTCGCTATTTTGGTCTTACATGTTCCGTCTTCTCCCGCGTTTAATGTCGCTATTTTGGTTTTACCTCCTTTGCCGTCCAGAAGGTATAAATCAATGCTTCCTTCATTGCATTTTATATAATATCCTTTTTCGACTGCTTTGTTTGGTCCTGAATCTGTCATGGCTTCTTTCCCTTCGTACGTTGTTCCCGTTACTCCTGTTACCAAAGTTTCATAAGCGACATTGAAATTATTGCCGTTGTCTACAACCTTATATTGTCCTTGTAAAAGCTGTCCCATCTTTTCAAACATATCTATTGAAAATTTACCGTCTATATGAAGAATCATAGGTTGTTTGTCGCCCATGTTTACTTCTATTGTGCATGAGCCTGTGAGGTCCGCTGTTAAGTCTTTACAATTTTCAAGGCCGCATTTGTCTTGAGTCATCTTCATTTTGCTCGCGATGGATTGGCATGGGTCTATGGTTTCTTTTATGTCGGGGCCGTTGTCTTGAGGGGGGGGAGTTCTTGGGCTCCGTTGTCGGGTGGTGTTGCTTCATCTGTGGCTATATCGGTTGTGCCCTTGCCTGTCTCGTCAGATGTTTAGGCTGTGTCTCTGGCTATATCGGTTGAGCCGTTGCCTGTTTCGTCGAGTATGCCGGTTGCGTCTCCGTCATCTGTTGTGCTGTCTAAGACTCCGTCAATTTCTCCGCCTGTAGCTTCAACTTCTGTCGCGACTTCTGCGTCAGGTTCGGGGTTTTGGGGGAGTTCTACAGCGCTCGCGTCCGTTTCCGTGCCGGTACCTCCTCCGTCTGTCGTATCAGGTTCGGGGTTCGGTTCAGGCTGGGGGTCGGGGTTGGCTGGGATTGGAGTTATCATAAGACCATAGACTCTAGTTGTGTAAGTGTCATTTCCTGAGAGATAGAACATTACGCTTTTGCCTGTTACAGGATCAGGCTCGCTTATCCTTTGGTGGAATTTGTGTTTACCACCGGGCA